>NZ_JBEYUK010000011.1:0-28389 GCF_040643475.1 Streptomyces sp. NPDC047130
TCAAAGGAACCTCGTCTCAAGAGAGACGGGGTATCAACATATCTGGCGTTGACTTTTGGCACGCTGTTGAGTTCTCAAGGTGCGGACGCTTCCTTTGTACTGACCCTCTCGGGCTTTCCTCCGGGCGCTTCCTTCGTTTCCGACTCTATCAGACCGTTTCCGTTCCGATTTCCTCGGTGCTTTCCAGTTCCAGCACCACTTTCGCGGCGCTTTTCCTTTCCGGCGGTTCCGACTCTATCAGATGCTTTCTGCGTCTGATTCCCAGTCAGCGGGAGTTGTCTTCCGGGCTGTTGGGCCCTTCCGACCTGTGAGACCTTAGCGGATTCCCCTCCCCCGAAGCCAATCGGGGGTTCTCGCTCTCGCGAGCGAGGAATCCTGCAAATCCACGGAACACGCACCGGCGCACACGACAGGAATATGCCGTGCGGTGGGTGGTGCTGGTGTGGAGTGGCTGTCCGGGGCCGACCGGGGTCGGTGCTCACGTCGGACAACTCGGAGAACCTTACGGATCACTCGGGTACGTGTCAAACGCCCTGCGCAGGAGGCGCTCTGCGGGCTAGGCTCGCCTCGTGACCACAGCGCATGCGTGCACTCAGAGCTGGTGGGCCGCCTGACGGCGGCCCGTCCTCACGCATGCGATCAGCAGCGGCCGCCGGATCCCGGCGGCCGTTCTCGTATCTCCCTCCCGGGTGCGGCCGCCGGGGCCGCGGCCTGGGCGACCGGGAGGTCGAGCAATGAAGCGAGTGTTCAGCGGGGTCCAGCCGTCGGGGCACCTGACCCTGGGCAACTACCTCGGGGCGGTGCGCCGGTGGGCGGACGTCGACCAGCACCGGGCGGACGCCCTGTTCTGTGTCGTCGACCTGCACGCCCTGACCGTGGAGCACGACCCGGCGCGGTTGCGGCGGCTGAGCCGGCAGACGGCCACGCTGCTCCTGGCCTGCGGGCTGGACCCCGAGGTCTGCACCCTCTTCGTACAGAGCCACGTCGGTGAGCACACCCGGCTGTCGTACGTACTGGAGTGCGTGGCGACGGACGGGGAGATGCGGCGGATGGTGCAGTACAAGGAGAAGGCCGTCCGCCAGCAGGAGCGGGGCGCCGGGGTGCGGCTGTCGTTGCTGACGTATCCGGTGCTGATGGCGGCGGACATCCTGGCGTACTCCACCGAGGAGGTCCCGGTCGGTGAGGACCAGAAGCAGCACGTGGAGCTGGCGCGGGACATCGCGGAGCGGTTCAACCAGCGGTACGGCCACACGTTCGTGGTCCCGCGTGCCACGCTGCCCGCGGTGGGGGCACGGGTGATGAACCTGCAGGAGCCCACCTCGAAGATGGGCAAGAGCGATCTTTCCGGTCCGGGAGTGGTGCGGATCCTGGACGAGCCGGAGGCGGTGCGCAGGAAGGTGATGCGCGCGGTCACCGACAGCGGGCAGGACGTCGTCCACGACCGGGTGGAGCGGCCGGGGGCCGCGAATCTGCTGGACATCCTCGCCGCGTGCACCGGTGAGGAGCCGGAGAAGCTGGCCGCCGGCTACCCGGGATACGGGCCGTTGAAGGAGGACGTCGCCGAGGCGGTCGTGGAGTTGCTGCGGCCGGTGCGGGAGCGGCATGCCGAGCTGTCCGCCGACCCGGCGTACGTGGACGGGGTGCTGCGGGCGGGGGCCGAGCGGGCCCGGGGGATGGCACGGCCCGTGGTGGACGCGGCGTACCGGGCGATCGGGTTGCTGCCGCAGGCTTGAAGGGACCGGTGGCAGGTGCCCGGGGACGGGATCGCGAGATCGCCGGGCCCAGAGCTCGGGAGAGCGAAGGGGAGGGTGATCGCTGGAGTCCCGTCCTCGGGCGGGCGGCCGTCAGCCGCCGTTGCCGGAGGCGAGTTCGCGGCTGCGGTCGCGGGCGGCTTCGAGGGCGGCGATCAGGGCCGCGCGGACGCCGTGGTTCTCCAGTTCCCGGATGGCGCTGATGGTGGTGCCCGCGGGGGAGGTGACGTTCTCGCGGAGCTTGACCGGGTGCTCGCCGCTGTCCCGGAGCATCACGGCGGCGCCGATGGCGGACTGGACGATCAGGTCGTGCGCCTTGTCGCGGGGCAGGCCGAGGAGGATGCCGGCGTCGGTCATGGCCTCGACCAGGTAGTAGAAGTACGCGGGACCCGATCCGGAGAGGGCGGTGCAGGCGTCCTGCTGCGACTCGGGGACGCGCAGGGTCTTGCCCACGGAGCCGAAGATCTGCTCGGCGGTCTCGATGTGGGCCCCGGTGGCGTGGGTGCCCGCGCTGATCACCGACATCGCCTCGTCGACCAGGGCGGGGGTGTTCGGCATCACGCGGACCACCGGGACCCCGGCGGGGAGGCGCTCCTCGAGGGAGGCGGTGGTGATGCCGGCGGCGCCGCTGATGACCAGGCGGTCCGCGGGCACGTGCGGGGCCAGCTCCTCGACCAGGGCGTTCATGTCCTGCGGCTTGACGGTGAGGATCAGGGTGTCCGCCGTCTTGGCGGCCTCGGCGTTGCCGACCGCGGCGACGCCGTAGCGGGTGCGGAGCTCCTCGGCCCGCTCGGCGCGGCGGGCCGTGACCATCAGGTCGGACGGGCTCCAGCCGCCCCGGATCATGCCGCTGAGCAGGGCTTCGCCGATCTTGCCGGTGCCGAGGACTGCGACTTTCTGGCTCATGTGGTGGTGCCCTCCGGGGAGTTGCGCGTCGTCCGTGGCCATCCTCGCACCGGGGCCGGGGCGGGGCCGTGGGGTGTCCGCCAGACGGAACGGCGGTGGGGTGCGCGGTCCGCCCGCGGGGCGGGTCAGGCCGTGCGGCGGCGGAGGGTGGCCGCTCCGACCGCGAGGACCAGGAGCGCGCAGCCGACCATGACCAGCACGTCGCGGACGAAGTCACCCGTGACGCCGGCGTTCTGCCGGACCTCGTTCATGCCGTCGACCGCGTAGGACATGGGCAGGACGTTGGAGACGGCCTCCAGGACGGGCTGCATCTGGTCGCGCGGGGTGAACAGGCCGCAGAGCAGGAGCTGCGGGAAGATCACGGCCGGCATGAACTGGACGGCCTGGAACTCCGAGGCGGCGAAGGCCGAGACGAACAGGCCGAGGGCGGTGCCGAGGACGGCGTCGAGCAGGGCGACGAGGAGCAGCAGCCAGGGGGAGCCGGTGACGTCGAGGCCGAGGCCCCGGACGGCGAGGCCGGTGGTGAGCACGGACTGGACGACGGCCAGGGTGCCGAAGGCGAGGGCGTAGCCGGCGATGAAGTCGGCCTTGCCCAGCGGCATGGCGAGGAGGCGTTCCAGGGTGCCGGAGGTGCGTTCGCGCAGGGTGGCGATGCTGGTGACCAGGAACATCGTGATCAGCGGGAAGATGCCGAGCAGCGAGGCGCCGATGTCGTCGAACGTCTGCGGGCTGCCGTCGAAGACGTAGCGGAGCAGGAGCAGCAGGAGGCAGGGCACCAGGAGCAGCAGGGCGATGGTGCGGGGGTCGTTGCGGAGCTGGCGCAGGACGCGGGCGGCGGTGGAGACGGTCCTGGCGGGGCTGAGGGGCGCGGTGGTCATCGGGAGTTCTCCTCGCGGTCGGCCCGGTGGCCGACGCGGCGGTCGGGCCGGGGGGCCGCGGCTGCGGCGCGGGCGGCCTGGTCGATGAGGGTGAGGAAGGCGGCCTCGACGGTGTCCGTGCCGGTGCGGGTCTTCAGGGCGTCGGGGGTGTCCTGCGCGAGGATCTCGCCCTCCCGCATCAGCAGCAGGCCGTGGCAGCGTTCCGCCTCGTCCATGACGTGGGAGGAGACGAGGATGCTCGCGCCGCGGTCGGCGGTGAGGGAGTGGAAGAGGTCCCACAGGTCGCGGCGGAGCACCGGGTCCAGGCCGACGGTGGGTTCGTCGAGGACCAGGAGTTCGGGGGCGCCGAGCAGGGCGACGGCGAGGGAGACGCGGCTGCGCTGGCCTCCGGAGAGGTTGGCGGCGAGGGCGTCGGCGTGGCCGGCGAGGTCGACGTCGGCGATGGCGCGGGTGACGCTCTCCTCGCGGCGGGCGGCGGCTCGGCGGCCGGGGTCGAGGACGGCGGCGAAGTACTCGAGGTTCTGCCGGACCGTCAGGTCGTCGAAGACGGCGGGGGCCTGGGTGACGTAGCCGATGCGGGGGCGCAGCGCCGGGTGGCCGGCGGGGCGGCCGAGGACCTGGAGCTCGCCGGTGACCTTGGCCTGGGTGCCCATGACGGCGCGGATCAGCGTGGACTTGCCGCAGCCGGAGGGGCCGAGCAGGCCGGTGATGCGGCCCGCGGGCACGGTGAGGTCCAGGTCGCGCAGCACGGTGCGGGGGCCTCGGACCACGGTGAGGCCGGCGGCCCGGATCGCCGGACCGGGCTCTTTATTCATCATATGATGAATAATTCTCCCGGCGGTCCGGACGCGTCAAGGCCGCCGCGCGGATGCGCGCGGCGGCCTTGGGTGCCGGGGCGGGTGGTCCGGCTCCGCGAGCGCGGGGCGGCGGCGGGGAGGGGCTCAGGGAGCGGTGACCACGAGGAGGAGGACGTCGTAGGTCTCCTCGACGAGGCCGTCGGGGAAGACGGCGGTGAGCTGGGCGCGCTCCTGGTCGAGGAAGGCGCGGGTGGACTCCTCGCCGTGCACGATGAAGAGGGAGTGGCTGGCGATGTTGGCCAGGTGGGTGTCGAGCGGGACGCGGCGGCTCCACCGGACGACACGGCGGGCGGTCCGCTCGGGGGCGGGCGGGGAGGGCAGGCCGGCGAAGTGCTCCTCGGTGTCGAGGGTGAGGGTGCCGCCGCCGGCCTTGTTGGCGCGGGCGTCGCCGAAGTGCCGGCGGATACGGTCCGCCTGCTCGGCGATCCACGGGACGTCCTGGGCGTCGGTGTTCCACCACAGGGCGAGGGCGCCGCCGGGGCGCAGGACGCGCAGGGCCTCCGGGTAGGCGAGGGCGGGGTCGGTCCAGTGCCAGGACTGGGCGTACGTGATCAGGTCGGCGGTGGCGGAGGCGAGGGGGAGGTGGTTGCCGTCGCCCCTGACCAGGGGGGCGTCCGGAAGGGTGCGGCGGAACTGCGCGGCCATGCCGGCGCCGGGTTCCACGGCGAGGACGGAGGCGCCGCGGTTCTTCAGGAGGGCGGTGGCGATGCCGGTGCCGGCGCCGACGTCGACCGTGCGGGCGCCGGCGAGGGGGCGGCCGGACAGGTCCTCCACCGCGTCGAGGAGCGCGGGCGGGTAGGACGGGCGGGCGGCGGCGTACACGGCTGCGGCGCTGTTGAAGGAACGGGCCCGTTCGGCGTGGGCCGAGACCAAGGACTCGGTGGGCGAGGTCATAGGGCCATGGTGGGGGCGGGGGGTTGGTGCGGGTGGGGGTTTCACGGGGGTTGGGGCGGGCGGGGCGGAAGTCTCGCAATTCCTGCGCGGGAATTCCTCATTCCGGGGGGTGCGGTTCGCGTGGGGCCGTTGTTTCGCGCAACGACGCCCCGGGGCGCGGGCACGGCCCGGGCGGACAGCGCTGGTGGTCGCCCGACGCGCCCCCTTTCCGGGGGGTGGGCTGGGGCCCGGTGTGCCGTGTGCGGCAGGCAGCGTGGCTGCGCGCGGGACGGCGGGGCTGGTCGCTCGGGCCGGTGGCGCGAGTGCCCGGGGGTGGGGGAGGGCCGGTTCACCGCCGGCCCTCCCCCCACCCGGGGTCAGGGAAGGCGGGTGATGTCGCGGACGGCGCCCTTGTCGGCGCTGGTGGCCATCGCCGCGTACGCCCGCAGCGCCGCGGAGACCTTGCGGTCACGGGAACGCGGCGCGAAACGGCCGTCCAGCGCCTCCCGGCGGCGGTCGAGTTCCGCGTCGGGGACGAGGAGTTCGACGGAACGGTTCGGGATGTCGATGCGGATCCGGTCGCCGTCCTCGACCAGCGCGATCGTGCCGCCCGACGCCGCCTCCGGGGAGGCGTGCCCGATGGACAGGCCGGACGTGCCGCCGGAGAAGCGTCCGTCGGTGATCAGCGCGCAGGCCTTGCCCAGGCCGCGGCCCTTGAGGAAGGAGGTCGGGTAGAGCATCTCCTGCATGCCCGGGCCGCCCTTGGGGCCCTCGTAGCGGATGACGACCACGTCGCCCTCGGTGACCTGCTTGTTGAGGATCTTCTCGACGGCCTCCTCCTGCGACTCGCAGACCACCGCGGGGCCCTCGAAGGTCCAGATGGACTCGTCGACGCCGGCGGTCTTCACCACGCACCCGTCGACGGCGAGGTTCCCGCGGAGGACGGCGAGGCCGCCGTCGGCGGAGTAGGCGTGCTCGGCCGAGCGGATGCAGCCGTTCTCGGCGTCGAGGTCCAGGGCCTCCCAGCGCTCGGACTGGGAGAAGGCCTCGGCGGAGCGGACGCAGCCGGGGGCGGCGTGCCAGAGCTCGACGGCCTCGGGCGAGGGGGAGCCGCCGCGGACGTCCCAGGTCTTCAGCCAGTCGTCCAGGGACGGGCTGTGCACCGAGTGGACGTCCTCGTTGAGCAGGCCCGCGCGGTGGAGTTCGCCGAGGAGGGCGGGGATGCCACCGGCCCGGTGGACGTCCTCCATGTAGTAGGTGCGGTCCTTCGCCACGTTCGGCGCGACCTTGGCGAGGCACGGGACGCGGCGGGAGACGGCGTCGATCTGCTCGAGGCCGAAGGGCACCTCGGCCTCCTGGGCGGCGGCCAGCAGGTGGAGGATGGTGTTGGTGGAGCCGCCCATGGCGATGTCCAGCGCCATCGCGTTCTCGAAGGCGGAGAAGGTGGCGATGTTGCGGGGCAGGGCCGACGCGTCGTCCTGGCCGTAGTAGCGGTCGACCAGGTCCATCACCGTGGTGGCGGCCCGCTCGTAGAGCGCGCGGCGGGCGGTGTGGGTGGCGAGGACGGAGCCGTTGCCCGGCAGGGAGAGGCCGATGGCCTCGGTCAGGCAGTTCATCGAGTTGGCGGTGAACATGCCGGAGCAGCTGCCGCAGGTCGGACAGGCGGCTTCCTCGATGAGCCGGATGTCCTCGTCGGAGACCTTCTCGTTGGCGGCCTCGGAGATGGCGTCGATCAGGTCCAGCGTGCGGACCGTGCCGTCGACCAGGGTGGCGCGGCCGGACTCCATGGGGCCGCCGGAGACGAAGACCGTGGGGATGTTCAGGCGCAGGGCCGCCATCAGCATGCCGGGGGTGATCTTGTCGCAGTTCGAGACGCAGATGATGGCGTCGGCGCAGTGCGCCTCGACCATGTACTCCACGCTGTCCGCGATCAGGTCGCGGGAGGGCAGCGAGTACAGCATGCCGCCGTGGCCCATGGCGATGCCGTCGTCGACGGCGATGGTGTTGAACTCGCGCGGGATGCCCCCGGCCTCCTTGACGGCCTCGCTGATGATGCGGCCGACGGGCTGGAGGTGGGTGTGGCCCGGCACGAACTCCGTGAAGGAGTTGGCGATGGCGATGATCGGCTTGCGGCCGATGTCCGCGCCCGGTACACCGGAGGCCCGCATAAGGGCGCGGGCGCCCGCCATGTTGCGGCCGTGGGTGACTGTGCGGGACCTCAGCTCGGGCATCGTCGCTCGCTCCTTCGGTAAGTTCTGGCAGTGCCGAGGGTACGCCCGGCATCCACTGGACGGACGGGGTTGTCCGGAATGCGGGACACCGGGCCCACGCGGCTACCCGCCGGTGAGGTGGTGCTGGAGGACGGGGGCGAGGCGGGCGACCAGCTCCTCCGGGTCCGCGGAGGCGATCGGCTCGACCTTGATGACGTAGCGCAGCATCACGACGCCGACCACCTGGGCCGCGGCGAGCTCGGCGCGCAGCTCCGCGTCGGGGGCGTCGAGCTCCTGGGCGACCCTGCTGAGCACCAGTTGGGCGACCATGCGGCGGAAGACGGCTGCGGCGGCCTCGTTGCTGACCGCCGAGCGGATGATGGCGAGCAGCGGGGCGCGGGTGGCGGGGTTCTCCCAGACGCCCAGGAAGATCCGGGCGAACTGTTCCCCGGCCCGGTCGAGCCGCGGCTCGGTGAGGGGCGCGGCGCGCAGCACGGGGGCGAAGGCGCCCTCCACCGCCGACGCGAAGACCTGTTCCTTGGTGCCGAAGTAGTGGTGCACCAGCGCCGGGTCCACGTCGGCGGACCTGGCGATGCCGCGCACGCTGGCCTTCTCGTAGCCGCGTTCGGCGAACACCTCGCGGGCGGCGGCCAGGATGCGGTCCCGGGTGGCGGGGGCGTCGGCGGAGGCGGCGGCGCGGGGCGGTCGGCCGCGGCCCCGGCGTGGCGTGGACGGCTGGTCGGTCACGGGGCGGTCACGGGGCGGTCACTGGCCGGGGACCTGCAGCGGGGAGGCGAGGTGGAGGCGGGTGAAGGCCAGCGCCTCGGCCAGGTCGGCCTCGCGCTCCGCGTTGGACATGGCGCGGCGGGTGTTGACCTCGATCACGACGTGGCCGTCGAAGCCGGAACCGGCGAGGCCTTCGAGGAGTTCGGCGCAGGGCTGGTCGCCCCGGCCGGGCACCAGGTGCTCGTCCTTGGCGGAGCCCTTGCCGTCGGCGAGGTGGACGTGGCCCAGGCGGTCGCCCATCCGGCCGATCATCGCCAGGGTGTCGGTGCGGGCGGTGGCGGTGTGGCTGAGGTCGATCGTGAAGTGCCGGTAGTCCTCGTCGGTGGGGTCCCAGCCGGGGGCGTAGGCGAGCATCTCGCGGTCGCGGTAGCGCCAGGGGTACATGTTCTCGACGGCGAACCGGATGTCCGTCTCGTCGGCCATCCGCCAGATGCCGGAGACGAAGTCACGCGCGTACCCGCGCTGCCAGCGGAACGGGGGGTGGACCACGACCGTGGAGGCGCCGAGCCGCTCGGCGGCGGCGCGGGCGCGCTGCAGCCGGACCCAGGGGTCGCTGGACCAGACGCGCTGGGTGATCAGCAGGCACGGGGCGTGCACGGCGAGGATCGGGATCTCGTGGTGGTCGCTGAGGCGCCGCAGCGCCTCGATGTCCTGGCTGATCGGGTCGTTCCACACCATGACCTCGACACCGTCGTAACCGAGGCGCGCGGCGATCTCGAAGGCCGTCGCGGTGGACTCCGGATAGACGGAGGCGGTGGACAGCGCGACCTTCGCGTCGGGAATGCGGACGACTGGTTCTGCCACGCAGCAAGAGTACGGGAGGCGGGCGGAAGCGGCGGGGGCTCAGGGGCGGTTACCGGCCGCGCGGGCGCCCTTGCGCAGGTGGGGCGGGGGGCGAGGGGCGGGGTGACGTTCCTCTCGGCGGGGGCATCCGTTGCGGCGGGGGGGCGTCCGTTGCGGCGGGGGCGGTCTCCGGTGCGGTTGGGCGCGATCGTCGCGGCGGGGGCGGTCCCGGCGCGGTGCGTGCGGTGCGTGTCGGTCGGCGGCGGTCCCGGTGCGGTGCGTGCCGGCAGCGGTCCCGGCGCGGTGCGTGCCGGCGGGGGGCGGCGGGGGGCGGTCGCGGTGCGGTGCGCCCCGGTCGGGGGGCGCGGTCCTCAGGTCATGTGGTCGAGGCGGCGGAGGATGACGCCCTCGCGCAGGGCCCAGGGGCATATCTCCACCCGGTCCACGCCGAAGAGGTCCAGGGCCGCCTCGGCGACCAGCGCCCCGGCGACGAGCTGGCCGGCCCGCCCCTCGGAGACGCCGGGCAGCTCCGTGCGCTCCCGCTCGGTCATCACCGCCAGCTTGGGCACCCAGGCCTCCAGCGCCTCGCGGGTCAGCTCCCGCTGCACGTACGGCCCCTCGGCGGACCGGGCGGCACCGGCCAGGCGGGCCAGCTGGCGGAAGGTCTTCGAGGTGGCGACGACGTGGTCGGGCGTGCCGAGCCGGGTGAACTCGCCCACCGTGCGGGCGATCTCCGTGCGCACGTGGCGGCGCAGCGCGCGCACCTCCTCCGGGTCCGGCGGGTCGGCGCGCAGCCAGGCGCCGGTCAGCCGGCCCGCGCCCAGCGGCAGCGAGACGGCGGCGTCGGGCTCCTCGTCGATGCCGTAGGCGATCTCCAGCGAGCCGCCGCCGATGTCCAGCACCAGCAGGCGTCCGGCCGACCAGCCGAACCAGCGGCGGGCGGCCAGGAAGGTCAGCTTCGCCTCGTCCTCGCCGGACAGCACGCGCAGGCCGACGCCGGTCTCCTCGTGGACCCGGGCCAGCACCTCGTCGGCGTTGCGGGCCTCGCGCACGGCGGAGGTCGCGAACGGCAGCAGCGCCTCGACGCCCTTGTCCTCGGCCGCGCGGGCGGCGTCGCGGACCACCCGGATCAGCCGGTCGACGCCGCCGGGGCCGATCGCACCGTCGTCGTCCAGCAGCTGCGCGAGCCGGAGCTCCTCCTTCACCGAGTGGGCGGGGAGCGGGCACGCGCCGGGGTGGGCGTCCACCACCAGCAGGTGGACGGTGTTGGAGCCCACGTCGAGCACACCAAGTCGCATACCCGGAAACCTAACCGGCGGCCAGGAGCCCAATCGTCCGAACGGTGGGGAAAACGGCTGTGAAGAACGCGACGTTTCCGGTCGCGGGCAGCCCGTCCGGGCGCTGCGGCTCCACTTACCCTGGACGCGTGCCCAAGACGAAAAAGGCGAAGGACCACAAGACGGCCACGGCCGAGACCGCGCGGCGGAAGGCTCTGCCGCTGATCGGCGTCCCCGTGGCCGAGGACGACGAGAAGGGGCTCGACTTCCCCCGTGCCTGGGTGGAGTTCCCCGACCCCGCCGACGACGAGCAGGTCTTCCGCTGCGACCTGACCTGGCTGACCTCGCGGTGGAACTGCGTCTTCGGCAGCGGCTGCCACGGCATCCAGGCCGGCCGGGCCGCCGACGGCTGCTGCTCGCTGGGCGCCCACTTCTCCGACGAGGAGGACGAGCAGCGGGTGGCCGGCTTCGTCGAGCGGCTCACCCCGGACATCTGGCAGCACCACGCGGAGGGCACCCGCGGCGGCTGGGTCTCCGAGGACGACGAGGGCTCCCGGCAGACGCGGCCGTACAAGGGGTCCTGCATCTTCCAGAACCGCCCCGGCTTCCAGGGCGGCGCGGGCTGCTCGCTGCACATCCTGGCGCTGCGGGAAGGGCGCGAGCCGCTCGAGACCAAGCCGGACGTGTGCTGGCAGCTGCCGGTGCGGCGGACCTTCGAGTGGATCGACCGGCCCGACGACACGCGGGTGCTGCAGGTGTCGATCGGCGAGTACGACCGGCGGGGGTGGGGGCCGGGCGGGCACGACCTGCACTGGTGGTGCACGTCGGCGACCTCCGCGCACGGGGCGGGGGAGCCGGTGTACGTGTCGTACCGGGCGGAGCTCACGGAGCTGATGGGGAAGGCGGGGTACGACCGGCTGGTCGAGCTGTGCGAGGAGCGCCTCGCGGGCCCCGTCCTCGCCCCCCACCCGGCGGACCCGCGGGTCTGACCGGACCTCTTCGCCGCAGCGCGGCGTCCCGCGCGGGCGTCCCCGGCGCGAGGGCACGCCGCTCGGGCCTCTCCGGTGTCCTGGGCGACGCATGCGTCATCTGCGACGCATGCGTCACCTGCGACGTCGCTCCGTCCTGCGGGCGGCGGGGCCGCCCGGTTCCCGGCGGCGGGGCGGCCTGGTTCCCACCGCCGGCTCCCACCGCCTGGCCCGAGCCGGCTCCGCCGTGCGCGGGCCCTCCGACCCGCCGCCCTCCTTCCCGGAGGGGCTGAGGTCGGGTTGTCGAGCGAGCCGCAGCGTGCGGACGTGAAGCCTGCGCCCGCGCTCCCGCCAGCCCGCCGGCCCTCCGGCCCTCCGGCCCTCCGGCGGCACGATTGCCTGCAGGAGGGCTCGTTCTCGTTCACCGGGCGGGCCGGAGCCGGCCGCTCGGCTGCAGCGGGGGGCGTGGGGCGGGGATCGGCCGTCGGCGGATGCCGCGGTCACGGCGTGGGGGGCTGGTCCGAGGGCGGTGGGGGGTCGTCGGAGGGGGACGGCTCGGACGGTGGTGGGTCGGACGGGGACGGGTCCGAGGGGGACGGGGGCGGGGGTGTCGGGTCCGACGGCGAGGGGGTGGGGTCGGAGGGGGACGGGGGCGGAGAGGTCGGGTCGGGGTGGGACGGCGGGGGGTCGCTCGGGGGGCGGCCGGGGCCCGGTTCGGTCGGCTCGGGCGTGAATCCCGTGCCGCGGATGACGACGACCGTGCCGCCGGGCCGCACCGAGACCCCCGCCCGCCACGCCCCCTTCGGCTCCCGCAGGGGATCCACATGCACCCGCACCGTCACCGACTCCCCCGGCCGCAGCACCCCCGAGGACCGGCTCAGGTACAGCCACGACACCCCCGTGGACAGCCCCCACCGCACGGACCGCGCCCCCTCCCCGGCCGGCGCCGTCAACGTGACGTACGTCGTGTCGCCCGCCCCGACCGCGGAGACCCGCAGCGCCCCGGCCGTCGCCGTGCCCGTGCCGCCGTCCGGGACCTCGGCGCCGATCACCTCGACCGAGACGTCGGGCCCCTCGCCGGGCGTGGCCGCGCCGCCGCCCGGCACCGCGTTCGCCGTGTTGGCGTACCCGCGGTCGCCGCCGGAGCCCGACTCCCCCTCCGGGCCGCCGTCCGAGGCCGTGGCGGCCTGGTCGCCGGGACTGCCGAAACCTTCCTCCACTCCCGCGGGAGCGGATCGTCCCGCCACCCACATGGCCAGCACCGGCGCCGCCATCACCGTGGCGACCACCGTGGTGGTCATCACGCGCCCGCGCCGCCGGCTCCGGCGCTCCTCGCGGTCGCGCGGTGCCACCGGGTACCCGCGCCGGTCGAACCGGGGGGCCGCCGCGCCCCGTCGCCCCCGCGCCGCGTGCGCCGCCGCGGTCACCGCCGCACGCGGCGCCTCCAGCACCGGCAGCCGCTCCGGGGTGACCGAGGTGCCCGGCCAGCGCCCCGGCACCGCCCGCTCGGCGGTGCGGCGGCAGCGCGGACAGTCGTCGACGTGGCGCACCAGCTCCGTGCGCAGCGCCTCGCTCAGCACCCAGCCGTCGTCCTGGCCGGTCAGCCGGGCCAGACCCGCGCACCGGCCGGACTCGGCGGCGTCCAGGGCGGCCCGGGTGCGCTCGACCTCGCACGCCGCCGAGGCGAGCAGGTCCTGCGCGGCCGCGGGGCCGAGGCCCAGCACCGCGGCCACCTCCTCGGCGGACAGTCCGTGTCGCACCGACAGCTCCAGCGCCTCGCGCTGCTCGGGCGTGGTGCCGGCCGCCTCGGGCCAGGCCAGCCGGGCCAGTTCGGCGCGGCGCCGCTCGCGCTCCTCCGGCGACGGCGCCTCCGCCGGCGTCTCGGCCGGGGACGGGACCGGGGGCGGGACCGGACGGCGCCGGTGTCCCGCGCCGCGGGAGCCCCGCGGGTGGTGACGGCGACGGCGGTTCTCGGCCAGTTCCCGCAGGCAGGCCCAGCGGGCCAGGGCGTAGAGCCACGCCCGGCGGCCGTCCTCCTCGGGCGCGCGGCCGCCACGCCGCTCGACGACGGCGAGGACCGCGCCGACGGCCGAGACCGCCGCGTCCTGGTCGCAGAGGACGGACAGGCTGTAGGTGTACAGCCCGTCGAGATGCGGCTCGCACGCCGGGGGAGGCGAGGCGTCCGCGCGCCGCGCCAGGGTGCGGGACGGAGCGTTGGCGCCTGCCGCCGCGGTGGTGGTGCTGGACCGTGCGCGCTCCTCGCCGTGCGCCCGGTGTGCGCCGGTGGTGCGGGTGGGGGTCTCCGGCCTGCTGCTCATCACCCGAGCGACCGTAGGGGCCGCTGGACGACCGTTCCTGCAGCCTTGAGCACATTTAATCCATTCGGGTGAAACGATCCCCCATAAGGGGACGTGAGTGTACGTTTCTGCGGACGGCGAGCGACCGTTCCTGCCCGTTCCTGAGCGTGCTGCGCACGGTGCTGATGGGGCTGTCGGTACGGCCGGTTACGGTGGCGCCATGGCTGCCCGTACCAAGTCGACCAAGGACCGTCCGTCCTACCGCTGCACCGAATGCGGTTGGCAGACGGCCAAATGGCTCGGCCGCTGCCCCGAATGCCACGCCTGGGGCACGGTCGAGGAGTACGGCAGCGCCCCCGCCGTCCGCACGACCGCTCCCGGCCGGGTCACCACGTCCGCCCTGCCCATCGGCCAGGTGGACGGCAAGCAGGCCACCGCCCGCTCCACCGGCGTCCCCGAGCTGGACCGGGTGCTCGGCGGCGGCCTGGTGCCCGGCGCCGTGGTGCTGGTGGCGGGCGAGCCGGGCGTCGGCAAGTCCACGCTGTTGCTGGACGTCGCGGCCAAGTCCGCGAGCTCCGAGCACCGCACCCTGTACGTGACCGGCGAGGAGTCCGCGAGCCAGGTGCGGCTGCGCGCCGACCGCATCCACGCCATCCACGACCACCTCTACCTCGCCGCGGAGACGGATCTGTCCACGGTGCTCGGCCACATCGAGGCCGTGCAGCCGTCGCTGCTGATCCTCGACTCGGTGCAGACCGTCGCCTCCCCCGAGATCGACGGCGCCCCCGGCGGCATGGCGCAGGTCCGCGAGGTGGCCGGCGCGCTGATCCGCGCCTCCAAGGATCGCGGCATGTCCACGCTGCTCGTCGGCCACGTCACCAAGGACGGCAACATCGCCGGCCCGCGCCTGCTGGAACACCTCGTGGACGTCGTCCTCAACTTCGAGGGCGACCGGCACGCCAGGCTCCGCCTCGTGCGCGGCGTGAAGAACAGGTACGGCACCACCGACGAGGTCGGCTGCTTCGAGCTGCACGACGAGGGGATCACCGGCCTCGCCGACCCTTCCGGCCTCTTCCTCACCCGCCGGGACGACCCCGTGCCGGGCACCTGCCTCACGGTCACGCTGGAGGGCCGCCGCCCGCTGGTCGCCGAGGTCCAGGCGCTCACCGTGGACACCCAGATCCCCACCCCGCGGCGCACGACCTCGGGGCTGGAGACCTCGCGGGTGTCGATGATGCTGGCCGTGCTGGAGCAGCGCGGCCGGATCAAGGCGCTGGGCAAGCAGGACATCTACTCGGCCACGGTGGGCGGCGTGCGGCTCTCCGAGCCCGCCGCCGACTTGGCCGTCGCGCTGGCCCTGGCCTCCTCGGCCAGCGACACCCCGCTGCCGAAGAACCTGGTGGCGATCGGCGAGGTCGGCCTGGCCGGCGAGGTGAGGAGGGTCACCGGCGTCCAGCGGCGATTGGCCGAAGCGCACCGCCTCGGATTCACACATGCGCTGGTCCCGGCCGATCCGGGGAAGATTCCTGAGGGAATGAAGGTGCTCGAGGTGGCCGACATATCGGATGCGCTGAGGGTCCTGCCGCGCTCTCGTCGCCGAGAGGCCCGGCAGGAGGGCGAGGACCGCCGGTAGACTTTGCCCCGGTCTCGCCCGTCCGTGCGAAGTGTGTGCGTCGCGGGAGCGCCTGAAGAAGTCTGCGACCGGAGGAGAGCAGTGGCAGCCAACGACCGGGCCTCAGCTCCCGGAAAGTCCGGTGGGAGCTCCGGCGCCGACGGGCTGATGCGTGCCTCGCTGAGCGCCGTGGCGCCCGGCACGGCCCTGCGCGACGGCCTGGAGCGGGTGCTGCGCGGCAACACCGGCGGCCTCATCGTGCTCGGGTCCGACAAGACCGTCGAGGCGATGTGCACGGGCGGTTTCGTCCTGGACGTCGAGTTCAGCGCGACCCGGCTGCGGGAGCTGTGCAAGCTGGACGGCGGCATCGTCCTCTCCACCGACCTCTCGAAGATCCTCCGGGCGGGCGTGCAGCTCGTGCCCGACCCGACGATCCCCACCGAGGAGACCGGCACCCGGCACCGCACGGCGGACCGGGTCAGCAAGCAGGTCGGCTTCCCCGTCGTCTCGGTCTCCCAGTCGATGCGGCTGATCGCGCTGTACGTCGACGGGCAGCGGCGGGTCCTGGAGGACTCGGCCGCCATCCTGTCCCGTGCCAACCAGGCGCTCGCCACGCTGGAGCGGTACAAGCTCCGCCTCGACGAGGTCGCCGGAACGCTCTCCGCGCTGGAGATCGAGGACCTGGTGACGGTGCGGGACGTCTCCGCGGTCGCGCAGCGGCTGGAGATGGTGCGCCGGATCGCCACGGAGATCGCCGAGTACGTGGTGGAGCTGGGCACCGACGGGCGGCTGCTGGCGCTGCAGCTGGACGAGCTGATCGCCGGCGTCGAGCCGGAGCGGGAGCTGATCGTCCGGGACTACGTGCCGGAGCCGACGCCGAAGCGCTCGCGCACGGTGGACGAGGCGCTGGCGGAGCTGGACGCGCTCGGCCACACGGAGCTGCTGGACATCGCCACGGTGGCGCGGGCGCTGGGGTACACGGGGTCGCCGGAGGCGCTGGACTCCGCGGTCTCGCCGCGGGGCTTCCGGCTGCTGGCCAAGGTCCCCCGGCTGCCGGGGGCGATCATCGACCGGCTGGTCGAGCACTTCGGGGGGCTGCAGAAGCTGCTCGCGGCGAGCGTCGACGACCTGCAGACGGTCGACGGGGTCGGGGAGGCGCGGGCCCGCAGTGTCCGCGAGGGACTCTCCCGGCTCGCGGAATCCTCCATCCTCGAACGCTACGTCTGAGCCCGCTCCCGGGGCGGGGGCACGGTCCGCCCCGCCCGGGCGGCGCCGGCGGTGCCAACTGCCGCCTTGCGGAGCAGCCGGGCACCCGCGGGTCCGCCTTGCGAGCGCCGGCGGGGCGCGACAGCCCGCCGCGCGGGCGTCCCTGGCCGCCGCCCTGTGGGCGGCCCGCTCCAGGGCGTCGCCTTACCGACCTCCCTGCGGGCGGGCGCCGGACCCCAGCCTCCGCGGCGAGCGGCTCGCATCACCGTGCGCTCCGCGGCGAGCGGCAAGCACCGCCGTGCGGTGGCCGACCGTGCCGTACGCACGCGGCCCTACCGCAGCACGGCGGAAGCCCGGGCCCGGCGGACAGCAAGGTTCCGGCCGGTCTCCCCCGCGGACCGGAGGATCAGTCGGACTTCAGCGTGAAGGTGGCCTGGAGGGGACTCGACGTCGCGGGGGTCTTGGCGACGACCAGGTACGTGCCCGCCCCGGCCCGCCCCTTCGGCGCCGCCTCGCACCGGTCCGCGTCACTCGGCCGGCGGTCCCACTCGAGGTCGTACGTGACGGAGCCGCCCTTCGGCACGCGGAACAGCAGCGCCCCGTCCTTCGGGCAGTCCGCCGAGGACCAGTACGTCTCGTCGTCCTCCGCGTTGGCCTTGGTGATCTTCAGGACGGTGGCCCGCGGCCCGAGGTCGACCTTGCAGTCGCCGCCCGACGTGTTGGTCACCGTCAGCCGCAGCACCGGCTTCTCGCCGTCCTCGTAGGTGTTCCGGACGCTCCGCAGCGTCAGCCGGACGTCACCCCGGTCGCACGTGGCGAGCGTGGAGCCGCCGGGCAGCCGGTTCACCGAGCTGGTCCAGTTCGCCCCCGCGCCGCCGGACCCGGAACTGGAACCGGAGCCCGAACCGGAACCCCCGCCCGGACCGCCGGCGGCGTCCCCGTCGCCGCCCTCGCCGGCCTCCGCGTCACCGTCCGAGCCGCCCGAGCCGTCGGACGCGTCACCGGAGGGCGTGCCCCCGGAGCCGCCGCCCGTGCCGGACCCGCCGCCGGGCGGGTTGTCGATCGCCGGACCGGAGCCGGAGGGGCCCGGGGTGATCGAGGGCGCGGGGTTCTTGCCGTCCGACCCGTCGGACGGGTCCTGGGAACCGCCTCCGCCACCGGCGACCAGCCAGCCGATCAGCCCCGCCAGCGCGAGCAGCACGACAAAGAAGACGGCCCTCCGTCGCCAGTAGATGGAGGAGGGAAGCGGCCCGACCGGATTGCGCAGTGATCCCACGGCGCAAACTGTACGAGAGATCGCCGTCACCCAAGGCGGCACCCGCCGTGCGGACGACAACTTTTCCGGATCATCATCCCGGCATCCCGGTTCCGCACCCTGGACTGCGTCCTACGGGTGACCGACTGCGCACATCGGGTGACGTCCCGGTCGTGGCAGGATCGATGACGCCATGACCGCACCCACGAACACCGGGCCGGCCGCCGCGCACAGCGCCGCGCCGCAGGCCGCCCCGGGCACCGACACCGTCCCCCTGCACACCCCCGTGATCGCCTGGTTCGAGGCGAACGCCCGCGACCTGCCCTGGCGCCGCGCCGAGGCCGGCGCCTGGGGCGTGATGGTCAGCGAGTTCATGCTCCAGCAGACCCCGGTCGCCCGGGTGCTGCCGGTGTACGAACAGTGGCTGGCCCGCTGGCCCCGCCCCGCCGACCTGGCCGCCGAGGCGCCGGGGGAGGCGGTGCGGGCCTGGGGCCGCCTCGGCTACCCGCGCCGCGCCCTGCGCCTGCACGGCGCGGCCGTCGCCATCACCGAGCGGCACGACGGCGAGGTCCCCTCCGACCACGGCGAACTGCTGGCGCTGCCCGGTGTCGGCGAGTACACGGCCGCCGCCGTCGCCTCGTTCGCCTTCGGCCGGCGGCACGCCGTGCTGGACACCAATGTCCGCCGAGTCCTGGCCCGCGCGGTGACCGGCGTCCAGTACCCGCCGACCGCAACCACCGCGGCGGAGCGCCGGCTGGCCGTCTCGCTGCTCCCGGCCGACGAGGGCACGGCCGCCCGGTGGGCGGCGGCCTCGATGGAGCTGGGCGCGCTGGTCTGCACCGCGCGGAACGAGAGCTGCCACCGCTGCCCGATCGCGTCCCGCTGCGCCTGGCGGCAGGCCGGCAAGCCGGAGCACGACGGTCCGCCGCGGCGCGGCCAGACCTACGCGGGCACGGACCGGCAGGTGCGCGGCAAGCTCCTCGCGGTACTGCGCGCGGCGCGGGAGCCGGTCCCGCAGGCGGCGCTGGACGCGGTGTGGGACGAGCCGGTGCAGCGGGCCCGCGCCCTGGACGGTCTGGTCGCGGACGGTCTGGTGGAGCCGCTGGACGAGGGCCTGTACCGCCTGCCGGGCTGACGGCCGACGGGCGGGAGAACGCGGAAGGCCCCCGGCAGCCGTGCTGCCGGGGGCCTTCCGCATGTTCGGTCCGTCGCGCCGCCGCGCGTCACCGGAGTCGTCAGATCTTGACGCCCTTGGAGGCGAGGAACTTCGCCGGGTCGACGGCCGAGCCGTAGTTGGCGGTGGTGCGGATCTCGAAGTGCAGGTGAGGACCGCTGGAGTTGCCGGTGTTGCCGGACAGCGCGATCTGCTCGCCGGTCTTGACCTTCTCGCCGACCGAGACCTGCACCTTGGAGAGGTGCGCGTACTGCGAGTAGGTGCCGTTGTCGTGCTTGACGACGACGGCGTTGCCGTAGGCCGGGCCGTCACCGGCGCCCCAGCCGCCGGCCTTGACGACGGTGCCCTCGTGGACCGCGAAGACCTTGGTGCCGGTCGGGACGGCGAAGTCCTGGCCGGAGTGCTTCGACGCCCACATGCCGCCGTTCTGGGCGTAGCTGGCGCTCAGCTTGTACTTCTGCACCGGGTCGACCCAGGCGTTGCCCTTGGGGGCCTTGGTGCTCGCCTGCGTGGCGGCGGTGACGGTACCGGCCGCCGGGGCGCCGGCGGTGGCGCCGGCAGCAGTCGCGACTCCGGTACCGAGGACGACCGAGGCTCCCAGGCCGGCGGTGACGACCGCGGCGCGGGTGCGAAGGGTGGTCGTGCCGGCGGTGCGGAGCGTGACGTGCTTGAACATGAAGAACCCTTTGTTCGGGGACGGGATCGCCGCGGGAGTTCCGGCCTCCTGCCTGAGCGGGAACCGGTCTCGCCCTGCGGCCACTCCTTGGTAACCCGCCCAGGGCATCCCTGACAAAGGTGTGATCTACGACGTCCGTTAGTACTCCGGACAGGGGAGAACAAAATATGACAAAGCTCGCTTATCAGGCGAACCGGACTGTGTGCTGGTGGGCGTGCCGCCCACCAGCCCTGATCCGCGCCCGGGGCCCCCGTGCGGCCTCCTACCGGGCTTCGTAGGTGACCTGGGTCGCGTGCGCCACCTCACCGGTGGGGCCCTCCCGCGGCCCGCCGGGTGTGGCCCCGGGCACAGCAGTTGAGCCCCCGGTCACGACGGGCTCCCGGCTCCGCACCCCGGACACGCCGAAGGGGCCGGAGCGGATCTCTCCGCTCCGGCCCCTTCGGGTCACTCGGGTGTTACGCGTCCTTGCTCAGGTTCGGACCGCCGCCCGCGGCCTGCTCGACCGGCGGGACGTCCGGCAGCGCGGCCTTCTCCTCGCCCCGGAAGGTGAAGGTCTGCTCCTCGCCCTCGCCCTCCGTGTCGACGACCACGATGTGACCGGGGCGCAGCTCGCCGAAGAGGATCTTCTCCGAGAGCGTGTCCTCGATCTCCCGCTGGATGGTCCGGCGCAGCGGCCGGGCGCCCAGCACGGGGTCGTAGCCCTTCTTGGACAGCAGCTCCTTGGCGGACTGGGAGAGCTCGATGCCCATGTCCCGGTCCTTCAGGCGCTCGTCCACCTTGCTGATCATCAGGTCGACGATCCGCAGGATGTCCGCCTGCGTGAGCTGCGGGAAGACCACCACGTCGTCGACGCGGTTGAGGAACTCGGGGCGGAAGTGCTGCTTGAGCTCGTCCGAGACCTTGTTCTTCATGCGCTCGTAGTTGGTCTTCGTGTCGCCCTGGGCGGCGAAGCCCAGGTTGAAGCCCTTGGAGATGTCCCGGGTGCCGAGGTTGGTCGTCATGATGATGACCGTGTTCTTGAAGTCCACGACCCGGCCCTGGGAGTCGGTCAGGCGACCGTCCTCCAGGATCTGCAGCAGCGAGTTGAAGATGTCCGGGTGCGCCTTCTCGACCTCGTCGAAGAGGACCACGGAGAACGGCTTGCGACGGACCTTCTCGGTCAGCTGGCCGCCCTCCTCGTAGCCCACGTAGCCGGGGGGCGAACCGAAGAGACGCGAGACCGTGTGCTTCTCGCTGAACTCCGACATGTCGAGGGAGATCAGCGCGTCCTCGTCGCCGAAGAGGAACTCGGCGAGCGCCTTGGACAGCTCGGTCTTACCGACACCGGACGGACCGGCGAAGATGAACGAGCCACCGGGACGCTTCGGGTCCTTCAGGCCGGCACGGGTACGGCGGATCGCCTTGGAGAGCGCCTTGACGGCGTCGTCCTGGCCGATGACCCGCTTGTGGAGCTCGTCCTCCATGCGGAGCAGGCGGCTGGACTCCTCCTCGGTCAGCTTGAAGACCGGGATGCCCGTGGCCGTGGCGAGGACCTCGGCGATCAGGTCGCCGTCGACCTCGGCGACGACGTCCATGTCGCCGGCCTTCCACTCCTTCTCCCGCTTGGCCTTCGCGGCGAGGAGCTGCTTCTCCTTGTCGCGCAGGGAGGCGGCCTTCTCGAAGTCCTGCGAGTCGATCGCGGACTCCTTGTCGCGGCGGACGCCGGCGATCTTCTCGTCGAACTCACGGAGGTCCGGCGGCGCGGTCATCCGGCGGATGCGCATCCGAGAACCGGCCTCGTCGATCAGGTCGATCGCCTTGTCCGGCAGGAAGCGGTCCGAGATGTACCGGTCGGCCAGGGTGGCGGCCTGGACCAGCGCCTCGTCGGTGATGGACACACGGTGGTGCGCCTCGTACCGGTCGCGCAGACCCTTGAGGATCTCGATGGTGTGCGGCAGCGACGGCTCCGCGACCTGGATGGGCTGGAAGCGGCGCTCGAGGGCGGCGTCCTTCTCCAGGTGCTTGCGGTACTCGTCGAGCGTGGTGGCGCCGATCGTCTGGAGCTCACCGCGGGCCAGCATCGGCTTGAGGATGCTGGCGGCGTCGATCGCGCCCTCGGCGGCGCCCGCACCGACGAGCGTGTGCAGCTCGTCGATGAACAGGATGATGTCGCCGCGGGTGCGGATCTCCTTGAGCACCTTCTTCAGGCGCTCCTCGAAGTCACCGCGGTAGCGGGAGCCGGCGACCAGGGCGCCGAGGTCCAGGGTGTAGAGGTGCTTGTCCTTGAGGGTCTCGGGCACCTCGCCCTTGACGATGGCCTGGGCGAGGCCCTCGACGACGGCGGTCTTGCCGACGCCGGGCTCACCGATCAGCACCGGGTTGTTCTTGGTCCGGCGGGACAGCACCTGCATGACCCGCTCGATCTCCTTCTCGCGCCCGATGACCGGGTCGAGCTTGGACTCACGAGCGGCCTGGGTGAGGTTCCGGCCGAACTGGTCGAGGACCAGGGAGGTCGAGGGGGTGCCCTCGGCGGGACCGCCGGCGGTGGCGGCCTCCTTGCTCCCCGAGTAGCCCGACAGCAGCTGGATGACCTGCTGGCGGACACGGTTGAGGTCTGCGCCCAGCTTGACCAGGACCTGGGCGGCGACGCCCTCGCCCTCGCGGATCAGGCCGAGCAGGATGTGCTCCGTGCCGATGTAGTTGTGGCCCAGCTGAAGGGCCTCGCGGAGCGACAGCTCCAGGACCTTCTTGGCACGGGGGGTGAAGGGGATGTGGCCGGACGGGGCCTGCTGGCCCTGACCGATGATCTCCTCCACCTGCTGGCGGACCGCCTCGAGCGAAATCCCGAGGCTCTCCAGGGCCTTAGCGGCGACACCCTCACCCTCGTGGATCAGGCCCAGGAGGATGTGCTCGGTGCCGATGTAGTTGTGGTTGAGCATCCGGGCTTCTTCCTGAGCCAGGACGACAACCCGCCGCGCGCGGTCGGTGAACCTCTCGAACATCGTTAATCGCTCCTCAGAGCGGTCAGGCAGTAAGGGGGCTGTCCCCTTCCTGTCCTTCCGCAGCTTAGTCCCGCAAGCGGGGACCGCTCATTCCAACTGCCGACACCGTCCTTGGCCTCCTGACCCGGAACGCCGACATCTGCTCCAACCCGATGGTGCGAGACGATGTTCCCGCAGGCCAGGCACTTACGTCCTCCACCAGTACGCCGATGGCGAACGGAAGACGGCCTGTTCCTGCGTGTCGCCCCCTCCCACTAGGGATGTCTTACCCGCATCGACCGGCGGTCCATGCCGCGCGGCCCGGTCGCCTCCGCTACGGGCGAACAACCTTGCGCCGCTCCGCCGACTCGCGCGCCCCCGTTCCGGTTACCCAGCGCGTTCGAAACGCGTCCGGTGTGAACAATCCGTGAGGAAGGGCGAGGGTCGCGCGAGAAGGACCGGAAGGGACCGGAAGGGACCGGGAGGAGACCGGGAACGGACCGGCAGCGGACCGGCAGCGGACCGGGCCGACCCGGAAGGCACGCGCGCGCCGCAACGGCAGAGAGCCGCACGGGGCGGCTCTCCGGCATCCGGCCGACGCCCGGCCGTGAACGGGTGTGTCAGCCGTTGGCCTTCTCGTACGCCTCGCGGATCTTCGCCGGGACCCGGCCGCGGTCGTTGACGTCGAGACCCTGCTCCTTGGCCCAGGCGCGGATCTGTGCCGTCTCCTGGCTGCTGCCGGCCGCCGCGCGCGTCTTCGCCCGGCCGCCGGAGGCGCGGCCGCCGGTGCGGCGTCCGCTCTTCACGTAGGGCTCGAGCAGGCCGCGCAGCTTGTCCGCGTTGGCGGTCGTGAGGTCGATCTCGTACGTCTTGCCGTCCAGCGCGAACGTCACCGTCTCGTCCGCCTCGCCGCCGTCGAGGTCGTCGACAAGAAGGACCTGAACCTTCTGTGCCACCGCTATTCCTTTCATCGATAACCCTGGGGCGGCTCCGGGCGGAGCCGTTTCGCCGTCCCTTGTTATATGCAGTACTGCAGTACGCCGGAAAGCAAACCGCTTTTGCCCGAAAAACACAAACCCCCGGGAGAGACCCCGCTCGCGAACGCGACCGAAAACCCGCCCGATCCGGACATAGGGCACCGATGAAGTGGGGAGGACCCTGAATACCTCACACCGTGAAGGCGCGGAGAAGACCGGAGGCGGCAACCGGAGAAGATCACAGATGCAGAAGCATCCGGCTGTTGCCCAAGGTGTTCGGTTTCACCCGTTCGAGTCCGAGGAACTCCGCGACGCCCTCGTCATAGGAACGCAGCAGCTCCGCGTAGACATCGGTGTCCACCGGAGTCTCACCGATCTCCACGAAGCCGTGCCTGCCGAAGAACTCGACTTCGAAGGTGAGGCAGAAAACGCGGCGCACACCGAGCCAGCGGGCGGTCTGGAGCAGCTTCTGCAGCAACTGATGGCCGACGCCGGCACCCTTCAGCGCCGGGTTCACCGCCAGGGTGCGCACTTCGGCGAGGTCCTCCCACATCACGTGGAGCGCGCCGCACCCGACGACCTCCGCGTTGTCGTCGCGTTCCGCGACCCAGAACTCCTGGATGTCCTCGTAAAGGGTGACGGTCGCTTTGTCGAGCAGCCTGCCGTCACGGGTGTACGAGTCGAGGAGGCGGCGAAGAGCCGGAACGTCGCCGGTCCTGGCCCTGCGGACGGTGAAAGCTTTGGCGCTGACTTCGGAAGGCTCCACTGACATGTCCGGACGTTATCCCCCGGAAGCGTCGTCCGCCGACTCGGGGGTGTTCTCCGCGTCCGGGGCGGCGTCGGGGCCGTGCGCGATGCGAAGTGCGTCACGGACCATGCCGCGCTGGTCCTCGTTCATCATCCCGAAGAACGCCACCAGAGCGGCGGTCGGATTGTCGCTCCGGGACCAGGCGTCGTTCATCAGCGCGGCGGAGTAGGCGGCGCGGCTGGATACGGCCTCATATCGATACGCCCGGCCTTCGGCGTGGCGGCGTACCCAGCCCTTGCGCTGGAGATTGTCGAGAACGGTCATCACCGTGGTGTAGGCGATGGACCGGTCCTTCTGCAGATCTTCCAGGACTTCCCGAACGGTCACGGGCCGGTTCCACTTCCAGATCCGGCTCATGACCGCGTCTTCGAGTTCTCCCAAGGGTTTCGGCATGGGAGGAACGTTAGTCCCGGTACGCCCGGTAACAGGCGCGGGAAGTGCGGGGCGTCAGGACTCTTCGGTCCGGGGGGCCCGGGGGGTGGCCTGGGCCTTGGCCAGGGCCGCGTCGACCGCGGCGTCCTCCTTGGCCTTGTTGACCCCGCCCTGGGTCTTGATGATCACCCTGATGACCCCGATGAAGAGGGCGGCCATCACGAACGGGGGCAGAAGCGCGGAGACGTAGTCCATGGCTCCAGGGTAGCCACCCCCCTGTCTCACCCCGCGGCCAGCCGCCCCTGCGAGGGCTCGTCCGGCGGCGGGGGCGGCGAGGCGGCCGGCTTCCGGCGCGGGAAGACCTCACCGGGGGTGGGGATCGGGCGCCCCGGAGCCGGGCGGTCGGGCTGCCGGGGCTCGGAGGGGGACGGTTCCGGGCGCTCCGCCGGGTCGTCCTGGTCGCCTTGGCCGCCTTGGCCGCCCTGGCCGCCTTGGCCGCCTTGGCCGCCCTCCGCGCTCAGGCCGCCCGGCAGGGCCAGCAGGCGGGTGCGGGCGGCGGGCACCGCCCGCCCGACCGGCCCGCAGGGCTCGAGGTCCTGCGGGAACGGGCGCCGCACGGGGGGCACGGTCGCGGTGGCCGGCACCGGGACCAGTTCCGGGCGGGCGGCGGTCGCCGGTTCCGAACCCTGCGCGGGCAGGACCGGCCCCGGCACGGCGACGGGGGCCGTCCACCCGGTGAGCGCCTCGCAGCGCCGCAGCAGCGAGACGGCGACGGCGTTGCCGCTCAGGGCCCGGAGGGCGGCCAGGTCGTCCTGTTCCGGGTGGTGACCGGTGTCCAGGGCCTCCCGCAGGAGACCGAGGTAGCCGGTGACGCTGCCCGGCAGGGCGGCGCGGTAGCGGACCAGGTCGGCCAGGAGGAAGGCGCGCTGCCGGGCCGCCTCCCGCGTCACCTCGTCGACCGCGTCGGCGAGCCGCAGGCAGTCCTGGACCTCCCGGGGGGAGGCGGGGCGGGGGTGAAGGGCGAGGGCGAGGGCACGGCGGAGCACGCGCAGCTCTTGCGGGCCGAACGCCATGCCGCGGGATCCGTAGGGCGTGGGCATGGCGCGACCATACGCGCCAATCAGACAATCATGGACATATTTCCATCGGCGTGCCGCAGGGACGCGTCCGACCGGGGGTGGACCCGTCCGACCGGGGGCGGCCCCCGTGGGGGACCGCCCGGTGCGGTCGCGGTCGTGGGCCTGGGCGGGTGCGCGGGCTGGTCCGCGGGGCCCCGGACACGCCCGCGCCCCGGCTCCGCCGGGCGGAACCGGGGCGCGGGTGGGGCCGGCGGTGCGGGTGCGGGCCGCGCGGACGGGGGCCGCGCGGGTGTCCGCGCGGGCCGGACCGGGTGTCCGCGCGGGCCGGGCGGGTGCGGGCCGGCGGACCCGGGGTCGTCAGGTGCGGCCGACGTTGCGTTCGTAGACCAGGCGCAGCCCTATCAGGGTGAGCCAGGGCTCGTGCTCGTCGATCACCGTGGACTCCCCCAGCACCATCGGCGCCAGTCCGCCCGTGGCGATCACCGTCACGTCGTCGGGGTCCTCGGCCAGCTCGCGCGCCATGCGCTCGACGACGCCGTCGACCTGTCCCGCGAAGCCGTAGACGATCCCGGACTGCATCGCCTCGACGGTGTTCCGCCCGATCACGCTCCGGGGGCGGGCCACCTCGATCTTGCGGAGCTGCGCGCCCTTGACGCCCAGCGCCTCCACCGAGATCTCGATGCCCGGCGCGATCACCCCGCCGATGTACTGGCCCTTGACGCTGACCGCGTCGAAGGTGGTGGCGGTGCCGAAGTCGACGACGATGGCCGGCCCGCCGTAGAGCTCGGCGGCGGCGACCGCGTTGATGATGCGGTCCGCGCCGACCTCCTTGGGGTTGTCCGTGAGGATCGGCACGCCCGTCTTCACGCCGGGCTCGACGATCACCGCGGGCACGTCGCCGTAGTAGCGGCGGGTCACCTCGCGCAGTTCGTGCAGCACGGACGGGACGGTCGCGCAGATCGCGATGCCGTCGATGCCCTCGCCGAGCTCACCGCCGAGCAGCGGGTGCGCCCCCATCAGGCCTTGCATCAGCACGGCCAACTCGTCCGCGGTGCGGCGCGGGTCGGTGGAGATGCGCCAGTGCTCGATGATCTCGGAACCGTCGAACAGTCCCAGCACGGTGTGCGTGTTGCCCACGTCGATCGTCAGCAGCATGGCCCGCGCCCCTACTCCGTCTCGTTCTGCGCGGCGCCGGTGGCGTCCCGCAGGTCCAGGCCGATGTCCAGGATCGGCGAGGAGTGCGTGAGCGCGCCCACCGCCAGGTGGTCCACGCCGGCGTCGGCGTACGCCTTGGCGTTCTCCAGGGTGAGCCGGCCGGAGGCCTCCAGCTTGGCCCGTCCCTCGGTGAGCTTGACCGCCTCCGCGCACTCGGCGGGGGTGAGGTTGTCCAGCAGGACCAGGTCGGCGCCCGCGTCCAGCACCTCGCGGAGCTGGTCCAGGGTGTCGACCTCGACCTCGACGGGCAGCTCGGGGAACCGCTCGCGGACCGCCCGGAACGCCGCGGCCACACCACCGGCGGCGACCACGTGGTTGTCCTTCACCAGCGCGGCGTCGGAGAGCGACATCCGGTGGTTGGCGCCGCCGCCGCAGCGCACCGCGTACTTCTCCAGGGAGCGCAGGCCGGGCGTGGTCTTCCGGGTGTCGCGGACGGTCGCCCCGGTGCCCTCGAGGACGTCGGCCCAGGCGCGCGTGGCGGTGGCGATGCCGGACAGGCGGCACAGGAGGTTGAGCGCGCTGCGCTCCGCCGTCAGCAGGTCGCGGGTGCGCGTGGTGACCGAGAGCAGCTTCTGCCCGGCCTCCACCCGGTCGCCGTCCTCGGCGTGCCGCTCGACCTCGAACTCGTCGGAGGCGACCACCGAGACGACCGCCTCGGCGATCCGCAGTCCGGCCACCACACCGGCCTCGCGGGCGGTGAAGTCGGCGGTGGCGACGGCCTCCTCGGGGATGGTGGCCCAGGTGGTGACGTCCACGCCGCCGTCGAGGTCCTCGGCGACCGCCATGGTGGCGATGTCCTCGACCTCGGCCGGGTCGAGACCGGCCTCGGCCAGCAGCTCGGCGAGGGCGGGGTCGAGTCCGCACTCGTAGGCGTCGAACTCGTGGTCGTCGCCGGCACCGCAGGCGCAGCCGTCGCCGCAGCCGCCGCCGTCGGCGAGGGGGAGGTCGGAGGAACTCACTTCTTCACTGCTCCTGTGGAGGGGGTGGTGACCGGTGCGAAACCCGGTCCTTCGGTGGTGTGCACGGCGAGCGTACGGCCCTCGCCGAGGCGGACGACGATGTGGCGGCGCCACCGCTGGTCGTCCCGGTCCGGGCGGTCCTCGCGCCAGTGGCAGCCGCGGGTCTCCTCCCGGTGGCGGGCCGCCTCGACGAGGACCCGGGCGACCAGGAGGAGGTTGGCCGTCTCCCACGTCTCGGTGCCCGGCACCGGCTTCTTGCCACGGCCCTCGGCCGCCGCGGCGTGCAGCTCGGCCAGGTCCTCGGCCGCCTTCCGCAGGGACTCGGCGGAACGCAGCACGCCGGCGCCCTCGGTCATCACGCGCTGGATCGCGGAGCGGTCCTCGGCGGCGGGCAGGGGCTGGGTGGGAGCGCCCTCGGCCACGGCGACGGGGGTGCGGGCGCCGGTGCGGGCGCCGGTGCGGGGCGCGCCGCGGTGGAGCTCGTCGGTGCTGTCGGCGGTGCCGGTGGTG
>NZ_JBEYUK010000011.1:28485-205552 GCF_040643475.1 Streptomyces sp. NPDC047130
GGTGTTCGCGGTGCCGGTGATGTTGGCGGTGTTCGCGGTGCCGGTGATGTTGGCGGTGTTCGCGGTGCCGGTGATGTTGGCGGTGTTCGCGGTGCCGGTGATGTTGGCGGTGTTCGCGGTGCCGGCGATGTCGGCGGCGATGCGTTCGGCGTAGACCAGCCCTTCCAGCAGCGAGTTGGACGCGAGCCGGTTGGCGCCGTGGACGCCGGTGCAGGCGACCTCGCCGCAGGCGTACAGGCCGGGGACGGTGGTGCGGCCGGACGCGTCGGTGCGTACTCCCCCGGAGGCGTAGTGGGCGGCCGGGGCGACCGGAATCGGCTCGGTGACCGGGTCGATGCCGTGCGCCCGGCAGGCGGCGAGGATGGTGGGGAACCGGTGCTCCCACATCTCCGCGCCGAAGTGGCGGGCGTCCAGGTACATGTGCTGGGCGCCCTTCTCGCGCATCCGGCGCATGATGCCCTTGGCGACGATGTCCCGCGGCGCGAGCTCCGCGAGTTCGTGCTGCCCGACCATGAAGCGCACGCCGTCCGCGTCGACCAGGTGGGCGCCCTCCCCGCGGACCGCCTCGGAGACCAGCGGCTGCTGGCCCTCGGCGTCCGGGCCGAGGAAGAGGACCGTCGGGTGGAACTGCACGAACTCCAGGTCGCTGACCTCGGCCCCGGCCCGCAGGGCGAGCGCCACGCCGTCGCCGGTGGAGACCGACGGGTTGGTGGTCGCGGAGAACACCTGGCCCATGCCGCCGGTGGCGAGGACCACGGCCGGGGCGTGGACGGCGCCGACACCGTCGTGCGCCCCCTCGCCCATCACGTGCAGGGTGACCCCGGCGGTGCGGCCCTGGGCGTCGGTGAGCAGGTCGAGGACCAGGGCGTGCTCGATGGTGCGCAGGCCGCGCGCCTGCACCGCCTCGACCAGCGCGCGGGATATCTCGGCCCCGGTGGCGTCGCCGCCCGCGTGGGCGATCCGGCGGCGGTGGTGGCCGCCCTCGCGGGTCAGCTCGATCTCACCCGCCTTGTCGGTGTCGAAGCGGGCTCCGGTGGAGATCAGCCGGCGCACCGCCGCGGGGCCCTCGGTGACCAGCAGGCGCACGGCCTCCTCGTCGCAGAGGCCCGCGCCCGCGACGAGGGTGTCGTCGAGGTGCTGTTCGGGGGTGTCGCCCTCGCCGAGGGCCGCGGCTATGCCGCCCTGGGCCCAGCGGGTGGACCCGGCGTCCAAGCGCGCCTTGGTGACGACGACGGTGCGCAGCCCGGCCGCCTCGCAGCGCAGGGCGGCGGTCAGTCCGGCCACACCGGAGCCGACGACGACCACGTCGGCGTCGATGGACCAGCCCGGGGCGGGGGCGGGCAGGCGTATGCCGGTGCGGGTCACAGGTCGTCTCCGTCTTCCGGGCCGGGCTCGGGGGCCTCGCCGGCGGCGAAGGCGAGCGGCAGGTTGTCGATCAGCCGGGTGGAGCCGACCCGGGCGGCCACGGCCAGGACGGCCTCGCCGGTGTACGCGTCGGGCACCTCGGTGAAGTCCGCCGGGTCGACCAGCGCCAGGTAGTCCAGGACCAGCGGGGGCTCCGCCTTGGCGGCCTCGTCGAGCACCAGACGGGCGGCCTCCCGTACGGCGGCGGGACCGGACGCCCGGGCGGCGCCGGCGGCGGCCAGCGCGTGCGCGTCGGCGGCCTCACGGGACTCGCCGAGCCGTTCCAGCGCGGCGGCGCGCGCCTCGCTGGAGGGAACCTCCTGGGCGCGGGCCCGCAGGGCCTCCAGGGCGGCGAGACGGTCCCGGCCGGCGAAGAGGGCGCCGGAGAGGGCCAGCGCGGTGCGCCTCTCGTCGGCGGAGAGGTAGCGGTTGCGGCTGGAGAGGGCCAGCCCGTCGTCCTCCCGGACGGTGGGGACGGCGACGATCTCCACGCCGAAGTTCAGGTCGCGCACCATCCGGCGGATCAGGGCGAGCTGCTGGGCGTCCTTCTGCCCGAAGAACGCGACGTCGGGGCGGGTGAGGTGGAGCAGCTTGCCGACGACGGTGAGCATGCCGTCGAAGTGACCGGGGCGGGAGGCGCCCTCCAGGCGGGCGCCCATGGGCCCGGCGGTGATCCTGACCTGCGGTTCGCCGCCGGGGTAGACCTCGTCGGCCGACGGGGCGAAGACCACGTCGGCACCGGAGGCCGCCGCGATCCGCAGGTCGGAGTCGAGGGTGCGCGGGTAGCGGTCCAGGTCCTCGCCCGCCCCGAACTGCAGGGGGTTGACGAAGACGGTGACCACCACCTCGCCCTGCGGTCCGGCCGCGCGCCGGGCCGTCCGGATCAGGGTGGCGTGGCCCTCGTGGAGGGCGCCCATGGTCATCACCACGGCACGGCGGCCGGTGCGGGGGCGGGCCGCCAGCTCGGCGGCGGTGTGCAGCAGCTCGGGCTTGCCAGCCTGGTTCATCGGGTGTCCTCCCCGTCGTCGCCGGTGGTCCCGTCGGTTCCCCGCGGGCCGTCGGTGCGGTCCGTGCCGTCCTGGCCGAGTACCCCGAGGAGGTCCTCGGCGAGTTCGGGCTTGAGCAGTCCCCCGGCCAGGGCGCGGTCGGCGGTGGCCCGGGCCATCGCCAGGTAGCCGGGCAGTATCTGCGGGGCGTGCCGGCGGAGCTCCTCGATGTGCGCGGCGACCGTGCCCGCGTCGCCGCGGGAGACGGGGCCGGTGAGGGCCGCGTCGCCGGAGCGCAGCGCGTTGTCCAGGGCGGCGCCGAGCAGGGGGCCGAGCATCCGGTCCGGGGCGCCCACCCCGGCCGCGCCCAGGAGTTCCATCGCCTGGGCGACCAGGGTGACCAGGTGGTTGGAGCCCAGGGCCAGGGCCGCGTGGTAGAGCGGGCGGTGGCGCTCCTCGATCCACTCGGGCTCGCCTCCCATCTCCACCACCAGCGCCTCGGCGGCCAGCCGCAGCTCCTCGGGCGCGGTGACGCCGAAGGAGCAGCCGGCCAGGCGCTGCACGTCCACCGCGGTGCCGGTGAAGGTCATCGCCGGGTGCAGGGCGAGCGGCAGGGCGCCGGACCGCAGCGCGGGTTCCAGGACCCCGACGCCGTAACGGCCCGAGGTGTGCGCCACGAGCCGCCCGGGCCGGATGGCGCCGGTCTCGGCGAGCCCCTGGACGAGGCCGGGCAGGACGTCGTCGGGGACGGTGAGCAGGACCAGCTCGGAGCGGGCCAGCACCTCGGCGGGCGTGACCAGCGGGACGCCGGGCAGCAGCTCGGCGGCGCGGCGCCGGGAGGCGTCGGAGACGCCGGAGACGGCCACCGGGCGGTGCCCGGCGAGCTGCAGCGAGGCCGCCAGCGCAGGGCCCACACGCCCGGCGCCCACGACGCCGACGGCGAGCCGCGCGGGGCGGTCCCTGGGGTCGGGAGGAGAGGAGTACTGAGGGTGCTGCGAATGCTGGGTCACGCGACGAGGGCCTTCCCGTTCCAGTCCGCTACGGGTACCGGACGATTTCTCGTCATGTTAACGCGATCCCTTCGGCCGCGACCGGTTGTCCACAGGCTGCGTCCGGCTTCCGCCCGGCGGTGACCCCTGCGGTGGGCTCGGCAGCCGGACGCGCGGAGGTTGTCCACAGGCTCCCGCACGGAGGGTTGATCGGAGGCATGATCCCTCCCATGAACGACAGTGCGAACGACCATCCGACGCGCCATGCCCGGAGGCTGGAGCTGCTCCGGTCACCGGTGCGGACGCTGACCCGGCCCGGCTTCCGGTCGACGCTGCGCGAGCGGCTGGAGGACCTGGCGAAGGAGGCGGGCTCGGTCCACGACCTGGACGAGCCCTCGGACATCTACGGCAGCGGCGTGGTGGAAGCCCTCGAGCACCGGGTGGCCGGTCTGCTGGGCAAGGACGCGGCGGCCTTCTTCCCCTCGGGGACCATGGCGCAGCAGGTCGCGTTGCGCTGCTGGGCCGGGCGGACGGGGAACCGCGCGGTGGCCCTGCATCCGCTGGCCCACCCCGAGCTGCACGAGCGGAACGCGTTCGCCGAGGTCAGCGGCCTGCGGACGCTGCGGCTGACGGACGAGCCCCGGCTGCCGACGCCGGAGGAGATACACGAGCTCGGTGAGCCGTTCGGCGCGCTGATGCTGGAGCTGCCGCTGCGGGACGCCGGTTTCGTGCTGCCCACCTGGGAGGAACTGACGGCCACCGTCCGCGCGGCCCGCGAACTGGACGCGGTCGTGCACATCGACGGCGCCCGGCTGTGGGAATCGACGGTGCACTTCGGCCGGCCGCTGGACGAGATCGCGGGGCTGGCGGACTCGGTGTACGTCTCGTTCTACAAGTCGCTCAACGGCCTTTCGGGCGCCGTGCTGGCCGGTCCGGCCTCGCTGGTCGAGGAGGCCCGGGTCTGGCGGCACCGGTACGGCGGGCAGGTCTTCCAGCAGTTCCCGGCGGCGCTGTCGGCGCTGCTCGGGCTGGAGCGGGAGCTGCCGCGCCTGCCGGAGTACGTGGCGCACGCCAAGGTGGTGGCCGCGGCCCTGGCCGAAGGGCTGGCCGAGGGCGGGCTGCCGTGGGCGCGGGTGAGTCCCGAGCCGCCGCACACCCACCAGTTCCGGGTGTGGCTGCCGTACTCCCCCGAAGCGCTGGAGGAGACGGCGCTCGCCCAGGCCCGGGAGACGGGCGGGCTGCTGTTCGTGGCCGACTGGACGGCCCAGGGGCCCGACATCAGCTACCACGAGACGACGGTCGACTCCGCGGGGCTGGAGTGGACCGCCGAGGAGGTACGGGAAGCGGCCCGGGACTTCGCGGAGCGGCTGCGCACGCGGGGCGCCTGACCAGGAGACCCGCCGGCCAGGGCCGCGAGGCCGCCTGGCCGCGAGGCCGCCTGGCCGCGAGGCCGCCTGGCCGCGAGGCCGCCTGGCCGCGAGCCGCCGGACCTGGAGGCCGGGCGAGGCCGGGCCGGTGAGGCGACCGGTCAGTCGAACCGGATGTGCCGCAGGCTCACCCGGGCCTGGCGGTAGCGGTCGACGAGCGCTCCGCCCCGGTTGGGGCGGAGCGTGAGACCGGCCAGTACGGCGATCCGGTCGGCGGTCTTCGGGACGGTGAAGTCGTCCGTCCACAGGTGCTCGGCGAACTCGGGCTCCTTGAGCCGTTCCAGCGTCGCGTCGAGCCGCTCGACGGCCCAGCTCTCGGAGCGGCGCGGCTTCCGCCGTCCCGCGAAGTGCCCCAGCAGTCGTCCGAGGCCGCGTTCGCGCAGTCGCCGCAGCACGGTCTCCCGTTGTGCGAGGAGGGTGAAGTGCCGTACGTCGTTTCCCAGTTCGCCGAGCCGTCCGACGGTCTGGGCGAAGTACTCGGGATCCGTCACCGTCATGGGGGCGATCACCACGCCCTCGTGGCGGGTCAGCGCGAGGTCGAGCACCTCCACCACGCCCTGCCGCCACGAGGCCAGGTCCTGGAAGTCGCCGCGCAGGGCGGGCGGCATCATCCGGCGCAGGCCGAAGCCGAGGTGCTCCGGGTCGCAGATCACGCTCCCGGGCAGCCGTCGGTGTATCTCGTGCGCGGTCTGTGTCTTGCCGCCCCCGAAGGGGCCGTTGATCCACAGGAGCATGGGCAGAATCTAGTGGCCGCACGGCCCTCGCGGGCCCGGTCGGGGCAATCCGGGGCGCCCGGGTCCGGAAGGGAGCCCCACGGCGGGGTGGTCCGCGGTCCCGCGTCAGCCGAGTCCGCCGGCCCGGACCAGGCCCGTCTCGTAGGCGAGGACCACCACCTGGACGCGGTCGCGCAGCCCGAGCTTGGTGAGGATGCGCCCCACGTGCGTCTTCACGGTGGCCTCGGACAGCACCAGCCGGGCGGCGATCTCACCGTTGGACAGCCCCTGGGCGACCAGCACCATCACCTCCCGCTCCCGTGCGGTGAGCCGGGCCAGCTCCTCGTCGCGGGCCCGCGACCGTTCGTCCGGGGCGCCCGGCAGCATGGGCGCGAACCGGTCCAGCAGCCGCCGGGTGGTGGACGGGGCGACCACCGCGTCACCGCTGTGCACGGCCCGGATGGCGGCCAGCAGGTCGCCGGGCGGGACGTCCTTCAGCATGAAGCCGCTGGCGCCGGCGCGCAGTGCGGAGAACGCGTACTCGTCGAGGTCGAAGGTCGTCAGGATCAGGACCTTGGGCGCGTCGGCCTCCGCGCAGACCCGCCGGGTGGCCTCCACGCCGTCCATGCGCGGCATCCGCACATCCATCAGCACCACGTCCGGCCGTGCCGCGGCCAGAACGCGGAGCGCCTCCTCGCCGTCACCGGCCTCGGCGACGACCTCCATGTCGGGCTGGGCGTCCAGCACCATCCGGAAACCGGTGCGCAGCAGTGCCTGGTCGTCGACGAGCATCACGCGAATCGTCATCGGTTCCTCGGGTTCGGTAGGGGGAGCGGGGGCGGGTGCGGGCGCGCTGTGCCGTCGGGAGGCGGATCGCCAGGTGGCCGGTCGTCGGGCGGCGGAGCGTCGGGTGACCGGTCGTCGGGCGGTGGGTCGTCGGGCGCTGTGCTGTCGGGCGGCGGGTCGGCCGGCGGCGGGCGGAGGTCAGAGAGCGGGTCTGAGGGGCAGCAGCGCGCTGATGCGGAAGCCGCCGCCGGGCAGCGGGCCGGCGTCGAGGGTTCCGCCGACCATGCCGACGCGCTCCCGCATGCCGATCAGCCCCTGACCGTGGCCGTCCGCGCCACCCGCGGCGCACAGTTCGGGCGGCGCCCCCCGGCCGTCGTCCTCGACCAGCAGGCCGAGCCCGTCGTCGAAGTAGACCAACCGCACCCCGGCGCCCGCGTCCGGGCCCGCGTGCTTGCGGACGTTGGTCAGCGCCTCCTGCACGATCCGGTAGGCGGTGAGCTCCACGCCGCTCGGCAGCGGGCGGGGGCTGCCCTCGACCTTGAAGTCGACGGTCAGGCCCGCGCCCCGGCACTGCTCGACCAGCTCCTCTATCTGCGCCACGTCAGGCTGCGGCACGTACTCGCCGCTCTCCGGCTGCTCGCCGGTGCGCAGCACGCCCAGCAGCCGCCGCATCTCCGCCAGCGCCTGCCGGCCGGTGACCGAGATGGTCTCCAGGGCCTTCCTGGCCTGGTCGGGAGCGGTGTCCATCACATAGGCGGCGCCGTCGGCCTGGACCACCATCACCGACACGTTGTGCGCCACCACGTCGTGCAGCTCGCGGGCTATCCGGGCGCGCTCGGCGGCGACGGCGATCTTGGCCTGGCTCTCCCGCTCGCGTTCCAGCCGGGCGGCCCTCTCCTCCAGCTGCGCGAAGTAGGCGCTGCGGGTGCGCCGGGCGTCGCCGAGCAGCCAGGCGAAGGCCAGGGGCACGGTCTGGAAGACCATGATCACCAGGTTGCCCAGCAGGGTGGACCGCTCCTCCGGCCAGCGCAGCTGCACCATCGGCGCCGCCAGGAGGGCCACGGCCAGGGCCGCCCTGGAGGCCCGGACGGTCCCGGACACGGCGACGGAGTAGATCACCAGCAGCAGCGCGAAGTCGGCCGGGAACACGGGCACGCCGACCAGCAACTGGACGACCCCGGCCGCGGTGGCGAGCATCAGCATCCGCTCCGGCATCCGGCGGCGCAGGGCCATCGCCACACCCATGGCCAGGGTCAGCGGCACCGTCGCCGACCGGTCCCAGGGAGCGCCCGCCGGGCCGGCGGCCGCCATGGTCAACGACACCAGGACGAGCAGGACCGCCCAGAAGCCGTCCACCCAGGGCTGGTGGGAGCGGAAGAATGCGTAGAGGCGCTGCACCCATACAGGGTAGGGATGTCCGGCGCCTCCGGAAGTCAGCCGGGCGGCCGATCCCCGCGGGCCGGACGTACGCCCGCAGGGGGACCCGGCCGGCCGCGGAGCCCCGGGACGGCCGGGTCCCCTAGCCTTGCGGCGTGGACGAGGCGGAACGGCGGGCGGACGAGGCGCGCGGATGGCGGGAGACCGCCCAGGAGGCGCTGTACGGTCCCGGCGGCTTCTACCGGCGGCCCGAGGGCCCCGCGGGCCACTTCCGCACCTCGGTGCACGCCTCCCCGCTCTTCGCCGCCGCGGTCGCCCGGCTGCTGTGCCGGGTGGACGAGGCACTGGGCCGCCCTGAGGGCCTGGCCTTCGTGGACATGGCCGCCGGCCGGGGCGAGCTGGCCTCCGGGGTGCTGGCCGCGCTGCCGCCCGACGTGGCCGCCCGCACCCGGGTGTACGCGGTGGAGGTGGCTGACCGCCCCGCGGGTCTCCGGGAGGGGATCGAGTGGCTGGACGCCCCACCGCGGGGCGTGCGCGGGCTGCTGTTCGCCAACGAGTGGCTGGACAACGTGCCGGTGGACGTCGCGGCGAACGACGGCAACGGCGTCCCGTGCCGGGTCCTGGTGCGCCCGGACGGCACCGAGGTCCTCGGGGAGCCGGTCGCCGGCGAGGAGGCCGCCTGGCTGGAGCGCTGGTGGCCCCTGCCGCCCGAGGAAGGGCTGCGGGCCGAGATCGGCCTGCCCCGGGACCGGGCCTGGGCCGGCGCGGTCGCCTCCCTGGACCGGGGGCTCGCGGTGGCCGTGGACTACGCCCACACCGCCGGCGCCCGCCCCCCGTTCGGGACGCTCACGGGATTCCTGGAGGGCCGTGAGGTCGCGCCCGTCCCGGACGGCAGCCGCGACCTGACCGCCCACGTGGCCCTGGACGCCTGCCTGCTGCCCGGCGGTCGCCTGCTCCCCCAGCGGGAGGCGCTGCGGGCCCTGGGCGTCACCGGGGCCCGGCCGCCGCTGGCGACGGCGTCCACCGACCCGGCCGGCTACGTCCGCGCCCTGGCCTCGGCGTCCGAGGCGGCGGAACTCACCGCCCCGGGCGGGCTGGGGGACTTCACCTGGCTGCTCCAGCCGGTCGGTCTCCCTGGCCTTCGGGCCGGCCGCCCTGACCTTCGGGCCGGCCGCCCTGACCCCCGCGCCGGTCTCCCGGACCCCCGCGCGGGCCTCCCGGACCCTCTGGCCGGTCTTCTGGACCCGCCGGCCGGCTGACGCGGGCGCGGCAGCCCGGCGCATGGGCCGGTGCCGCTACTTGTCGATGTCCCCGACCACGAAGAAGAGCGAGCCGAGGATCGCCACCATGTCGGCCACCAGCGTGCCCGGCAGCAGCTCGGCGAGCGCCTGGATGTTGTTGTACGACGCCGACCGCAGCTTCAGCCGGTACGGCGTCTTCTCCCCGCGCGAGACCAGGTAGTAGCCGTTGAGGCCGAGCGGGTTCTCGGTCCACGCGTAGGTGTGGCCCTCCGGCGCCTTCAGCACCTTCGGCAGCCGCTGGTTGACCGGCCCCGGCGGCAGCTCGGCCAGCCGGTCCAGGCAGGCGTCGGCCAGGGCGAGCGAGTTGTGGGTCTGCTCCAGCAGGCACTCGAACCGGGCCAGGCAGTCGCCCTCCTGACGGGTGACCACCTGCAGCACGTCGCCGAGCTCGCCGTACGCCAGGTACGGCTCGTCGCGGCGCAGGTCGAAGTCGACCCCGGAGGCACGGGCGATCGGCCCGCTCACCCCGTAGGCGTGCACCGCCTCCGCGCTCAGCACCCCCACCCCGCGGGTCCGGCCGCGGAAGATCTCGTTGCCGAGCACCAGGTCGTCGAAGACGTCCATCCGGGACCGCACGGCCGCGATCACGGAGCGGACCCGGTCCGTCCAGCCGAGCGGCAGGTCCTCCTTGAGGCCGCCGACCCGGTTGAACATGTAGTGGATGCGTCCGCCGGAGACCTCCTCCATGACGCGCTGGAGGTCCTCGCGCTCGCGGAAGGCGTAGAACATCGGGGTGATGCCGCCGAGTTCCAGCGGATAGGAGCCCAGGAACATCAGGTGGTTCAGCACCCGGTTGAGCTCGGCGAGCAGGGTGCGGATCCACACCGCCCGGTCCGGGACCTCCATGCCGAGCATCCGCTCGACCGCGATCACCACGCCCAGTTCGTTGGAGAACGCCGAGAGCCAGTCGTGACGGTTCGCCAGCATGATGATCTGCCGGTAGTCACGGGCCTCGAAGAGCTTCTCCGCGCCGCGGTGCATGTACCCGATCACCGGTTCGGCGGCGGTGATCCGCTCCCCGTCCAGCACCAGGCGCAGGCGCAGCACCCCGTGCGTGGAGGGGTGCTGGGGGCCGATGTTGAGCACCATGTCGGTGGTCTCGGCGGCGGCGCCGATGCCGACCGTGGTCTGCGTCGTGGACGTCATGGCTTCAGTCTGGCCTACCGCGAGGGCACGGGGACGGGGCAGGGCGGCAACGGAGCGGCCGGGACCGGCAGCGGGCGGCCCGAGGCGTGCGGCCGCCGTGCGGTCCCCTCCACCACCCCGCGCCCGGCGGGTCAGGAGGCCGCGTGCAGGTCGTCGTCCTGCGCGTCGACGTCGATCACCCGGCCGACGTCGGCCCGGTGCGAGGACGCGATCAACGGCTGCGCGGGGGCGGGCGGCGCCGACTGCTCCGTGTACGGCCGCGCGAGCGGAGGCTGCGGGACCGAGGACCGGGGAAGGGGCGCCGGCGACGGGGCGGGAGCAGGGACATGGGCAGGGGCAGGGGTGGTGGCGGGGGTGAGGCCCTGCGGGCGGTGGTCCTCCGCATGGTCCGTCCGCTGGGTGCCGAAGAAGTCGAAGCCCCCCTCGGTCGCCGGACGGCGCGGGGCGGGGGCCGCGGGGACGACGGCGACGGCGGTGGGCACGGTGAAGTGCCCACCCGCGGGAGGGGCCGACCCGGCCGGTGCCGCGCCGGCGGCATCGGCACCACCCGGCTCGCCCGGCGCCTGCCCGGCGTGGTCCCCGACGCCCGTACCGCCCTCGGCGTCCGTGGGGTTTCCGGGGTTTCCGCCCTCAGGGGCGTTCGCGGCGGCGGCATCCGCACCGGCGTACGGGTCGGCGGAGGGCGTCTCGGCCGCGGCCACCCTCGCCCCGAGGGCCTGCTCGCCCTCCCCGCCACCGTCCGTACCGCCCGCGACGACCCCGGCACCGGGACCCGCGGCCCCCGCGAACCCCGACGGCTCACCGTCGGCAGCCGCACGGGCGCCGTCGCACCCCTCCGCCCCGTCCGGGCCGAGCTCCACGGCACCCGGGCCGAAGACGGCGCCCTCCGCGACCGCGGCCTCCGCGCCCTCGCCAACGGCCGCGTCCGCCGTACCGGCCGCACCCGCCGCGCCATCGCCCCCGACGAACTCCAGGTCCTCGGCCCGCTCGGCCTCCTCCAGAACGGCGTCCTCGGGCAGAACCGCGTCCTCAGGCACGACGTCCTCGGCCGGCGCCGCGTCCTCAGGCACGGCCGCGTCCTCGGCCAGGGCGGCCTCCTCGGCCGCGCGGCGTTCCACCGCCTCCAGCGCCTGCTGCGCCTGGCGGAACAGCGTCCCGCCCTCCGACGAGAAGGGCCGTACCGGCTCGGGTACCGGCGCGGGGCCGAGCGCCGGGGCCTCCCGCACCGGGGGCAGCTCCCGGACCGGGGCAGCCGCCCCGATCTCCAGCTGACGCCGTCCCTCGAGCGCGCTGGCCCGCTCCGTCTCCGCCGTGGCGTACCGCCGCAGCAGCGCCGCGTGCTCGTTGCGCAGTGCCGCGAGTTCGGCCCGCTTGGACCGCAGCCGCTGCTCCAGCTTGATCCGGAGCTCGCGGCCCTCCTCCAGGTCCGCCTCCAGCTCGGCCACGCGCTCCTCGTGCTGCCACTCGGCACTGGCCTTCGCACGCTTCAGCTCGGCGACGTTCAGACCGGCGGCCGAGTCCCAGCGGCGGAGGGTCACCGCCGCGGCCACGCCGACCCCCGCGGCGACCGCGGTCGTCAGCCGCAGCAGCAGCGGTTCGGCGGCGAACCACGGGACCACGGCGCAGACCACGGAAACGGCAGCGAACGCCGACGGAGGCAGGAGCCTGTGCAGAGGCGGGGAATGGCGATGACGTCCTCGTGGCATGGCCAGAAACTTACCGCGCGTAGGCGGTCGAAGAAGCTCGGGAAGGCAAAATCGGCACCCGCTTTCCGTCCGGACATTCCCGTTTCTTGATCAATTCGGTGGAGAGCCCGCCGCCCGTCCCCATTTGCGCCTCCCGGGGGCGCTTGCCCGGGGTCGGCGGGGTCCTGCCCGGACGCCTAGGCTGGGTCGCATGAGCGAGAAGTGCGTACGCGGCCACGTGGCGGGCCTTCCGGCGTGGGACCGCTGCGCGGTCATGGGCGTGGTCAACGTGACCCCGGACTCCTTCTCCGACGGCGGCCGGTGGTTCGACACCACCGCGGCGATCAAGCGCGGCCTGGACCTGGCCTCGCAGGGCGCCGACCTGGTCGACGTCGGCGGCGAGTCCACCCGCCCCGGAGCCACCCGGGTCGACGAGGACGAGGAACTGCGCCGGGTGGTCCCGGTCGTCCAGGGCCTGGCCTCCGAAGGGGTCGTCGTCTCGGTCGACACGATGCGCGCCTCGGTCGCGGAGCAGGCGCTGGCCGCGGGCGCGCTCCTGGTCAACGACGTCAGCGCCGGCCTCGCCGACCCGGCGATGATCCCCACGGTCGCCGCCGCGGGCGCGCCCTTCGTGGTGATGCACTGGCGCGGCCTGCTGGAGGGCGCGAACATCCCCGGCCGCTACACCGACGTGGTCCGCGAGGTGGCCGACGAGATCGACGCCCGGGTGGACGCCGCCGTGGCGGGCGGCATCGCCCCCGAGCGGATCGTGGTCGACCCCGGACTCGGCTTCTCCAAGGGCGCCGAGGACGACCTCGCCCTGCTCGCCCACCTGGACCGGCTCTTCGGACCGGGACGGCCCGTCCTGGTCGCCGCGTCCCGCAAGCGGTTCCTCGGGCATGTGCTGGCGGGCGCCGACGGAACCCCGCCGCCCGCCCGGGAGCGCGACGCCGCGACCGCCGCCGTCTCGATGCTCGCCGCCCAGCGGGGGGCCTGGGCCGTGCGCGTCCACGAGGTCCGGGCCTCGGCCGACGCGGTGCGCGTCGCCGCCGCCGTCGAGAAGGCCGGGTGATCGCGTGAGCACCGCGCACACGGACGTGGAGCAGGTCGAGCTCGCCAACACCGCCTTCTACGAGGCGATCGAGCGGGGCGACTTCGACGAGGTCTCCGCCCTCTGGCTCTCCCCCGCCGACCTCGGCGTCGACGAGACGTACCACGACCCGGCGGAGACCGGGGTGATCTCCTGCGTCCACCCGGGCTGGCCGGCCCTCAACGGCCGCGGCGAGGTGCTGCGGTCGTACGCCCTGATCATGGCGAACACGGACTACATCCAGTTCTTCCTGACCGACGTGCACGTGTCGGTCACCGGCGACACGGCGGTGGTCACCTGCACCGAGAACATCCTGAGCGGCGGCCCGCCCCCGGAGACGGGCGACGACCCGGGCCCGCTGGTCGGGCAGCTGGTGGTGGCGACCAACGTGTTCCGGCGCACCCCCGCCGGCTGGAAGCTGTGGTCCCACCACGCCTCCCCGGTCCTCACCGAGTCCGATGACGACGACGAGCCGGAGGAACCCGACATTCCGGTGTGACTCCACCACCGGTGATTGAGGTCGCGCAGCACGGGGTAGAGGCCGTCTCCGGCTGGTCCCTGGCCCCCCGACGAGGAGGAACGTCGCCGCCCACGGGTAGATTCTGTGAAGTGGGCGCCCTCGCGCACCCGGCGCGGAACCAGCCCTTCCCCCCATGACTGCAGGAGTGATCGTTGTGGATCGTGTCGCGCTTCGCGGCCTCAAGGGCTTCGGCCACCACGGCGTGTTCCCCGAGGAGCGCGAGACGGGCCAGACCTTCGTCGTGGACGTCGTCCTCGGGCTCGACACGCGTCCCGCCGCCGCCGACGACGACCTGACGAAGACGGTCCACTACGGCATCCTCGCCGAGGAGGTCGTCGCCGTCGTCGAGGGCGAGCCGGTCGACCTGATCGAGACGCTCGCCGAGCGCATCGCCGGCACCTGCCTCGCCAACGACCTGGTCCAGGAGGTCGAGGTGTGCGTCCACAAGCCGGGCGCGCCCGTGACCGTGCCGTTCGACGACGTGACCGTCACCATCAACCGGAGCCGTGTATGACCCCCTCGCGTTTCCCCGGGGCACCCGACCCCACGGTCCAGCCGGTTCCGGTGTCCGTCGTCGAGACGGTGGACGCCGCGGACTCCACGCTCAGCAACCCCCGGTGGGCGGTCTTGTCGGTCGGATCCAACCTCGGGAACCGGATGGAGAACCTGCAGGGCGCCGTGGACGCGCTCGAGGACACGCCGGGCATCCGCATCAAGGCGGTGTCGCCCGTCTACGAGACGGCCCCCTGGGGCGTCGAGCCCGGCAGCCAGCCGAACTACCTGAACGCCGTCGTCGTCCTCAGGACCACCCTGCCGCCGTCCTCCCTGCTGGAGCGTGCGCAGGCGGTCGAGGAGGCGTTCCACCGCACGCGCGGCGACCGCTGGGCGGCCCGGACGCTCGACGTGGACATCGTCAGCTACGAGGGCCGGGTGTCCGACGACCCCGCGCTCACGCTGCCGCACCCGCGTGCCCACGAGCGCGCCTTCGTGCTGGCGCCGTGGCTGGACGTGGACGACTCCGCGGAGGTCCCCGGGCACGGACCCGTCGCCGACCTGCTGACCGTTGTCACCCGAGAAGGTGTGGTGCGCCGGGAGGACCTGGAACTCCGGCTGCCCGAATGACGTTGAGAGGCACCGTGAGAGAGCTGCGGATCAGGACCCTCGCCCTGGCGTTCGTCGCCGTCGGAGTGCTCGCCTGGGCGGGCGCCCGCCTGTGGCAGGCGTTCGGGTCGCTGCCGGGTGTGCCGGCCGCGGCTCCGTACGTGCTCGCGCTGATCGCCGTGGTCCTGCTGGGCGGAGCGCTGGTGCTGCGGGCGCGGCTCAAGGCCCAGCGCGAGCGGCGTCCGGACGCCAAGGGCGTCGACCCGCTGCTGGCCACCCGCGCGGTGGTGTTCGCCCAGTCCGCGGCCCTGGTGGCGGCGCCGGTCGCCGGGCTCTACGCGGGCGTGGGCGCGTTCCTGCTGGAGTTCCTGGAGATCCCCGCGCGCCGGGACCAGGCGCTCACCGCGGGCTTCGCGGCGCTGGCGGGCATCGCGGTGGTCGCCGCGGGGCTCTACCTCCAGCACGTCTGCCGGCTCCCCGAGGACGAGGACGAGGCCTGACCCCGCCCGCCCGGCGGCCGGGCCGTCACGCCTACGGGGGCGGGGAACGCCCGCCCCCGCGTGTCCCCCGCCCCCGTGTCCGCGTGACGGGCGGCCCGCCGCCTCAGCGGGCCATGATGAGGCTCATCGCCTCCGCGCGGGTGGCGGAGTCCCGCAGCTGCCCGCGGACCGCGGACGTTATCGTCTTCGCCCCCGGCTTGCGGATCCCTCGCATGGACATGCACATGTGCTCGCACTCCACGACCACGATGACGCCGCGCGGCTCGAGGATCTCCATCAGCGAGTCCGCGATCTGCGTGGTCATCCGCTCCTGCACCTGCGGCCTGCGCGCGTAGACGTCGACCAGCCGCGCCAGCTTGGAGAGCCCGGTGATCTTGCCGGAGGTGGACGGGATGTACCCCACGTGCGCCACGCCGCGGAACGGCACCAGGTGGTGCTCGCAGGTCGAGTAGACCTCGATGTCCTTGACCAGCACCATCTCGTCGTGGCCCAGGTCGAACGTGGTGGTCAGCACGTCCTCCGGCTCCTGCCGGAGACCGGCGAAGATCTCCTTGTAGGCCCGCGCCACCCGCGCCGGCGTCTCCCGAAGCCCCTCGCGGTCAGGGTCCTCGCCGACCGCGATCAGCAGTTCCCGGACGGCGTTCTCGGCCCGCTTCTCGTCGAAGGCGCCGATCGTGCTCTCGCCGTCCAGCGTCACGGGGTCGGTCATGTGAAGTGCCTCGTTCCTCGGCCTGACTGTGCAAAGTGCTGACGGGGCGGACGGCTGACTGCTGACCGCCGGCCGTCGCCTGCGCGCAACGGCGCGCCCCCCAGGCTAGAACCTGGGGGGCGCGACCGTCATTCCGGGTGGTGCGGCGTCGTGACTCAGCTCTCAGGCCGGTCCTGGCCGCCCTCGGGGCGCGGCTCCGGGGCCGGCTCGGCGGCCGTGGCGCCACCCGTGAGGGTCTTGCCGGTGGAACCGCCGTTGGCGCCGTTGGTCAGCGCCAGCTCCCGCGGGGAGAGCACCGGAGGCCGGGTGGACGGCGTACGACGGGAGGAGCCCGTCCAGGCCGGCCGCGGCGGACGCTTCACGATGGGGGCGAAGACCTCGGCGATCTCCTCCTTGTTCAGCGTCTCCTTCTCCAGCAGCGCCAGGACCAGGTTGTCGAGCACGTCGCGGTTCTCGACCAGGATCTCCCAGGCCTCGTTGTGCGCGTTCTCGATGAGCTTCTTGACCTCTTCGTCGACGAGCGCGGCGATCTCCTCGGAGTAGTCGCGCTGGTGCGCCATCTCCCGGCCGAGGAACGGCTCGGTGTTGTCGCCGCCGAACTTGATCGCGCCGAGGCGCTCGGTCATGCCGTACTGGGTGACCATCGCGCGGGCCAGCCCGGTGGCCTTCTCGATGTCGTTGGCGGCGCCCGTGGTCGGGTCGTGGAAGACCAGTTCCTCGGCCGCCCGGCCGCCCAGCATGTAGGCGAGCTGGTCGAGCATCTCGTTGCGGGTGGTGGAGTACTTGTCCTCGTCGGGGAGGACCATGGTGTAGCCCAGGGCCCGGCCGCGGCTCAGGATGGTGATCTTGTGCACCGGGTCGGAGTTCGGCGAGGCCGCCGCGACCAGGGCGTGGCCGCCCTCGTGGTACGCGGTGATCTTCTTCTCCTTGTCCGACATGATCCGGGTCCGCTTCTGCGGGCCCGCGACCACGCGGTCGATCGCCTCGTCCAGCATGTGGTTGTCGATCAGCTTCTTGTCGCTGCGGGCCGTCAGCAGGGCGGCCTCGTTCAGGACGTTCGCCAGGTCGGCACCGGTCATGCCGGGCGTGCGGCGGGCGACAGCGGTCAGGTCGACGTCGGGCGCGACCGGCTTGCCCTTCTGGTGGACCTTCAGGATCTCCAGACGGCCCTGCATGTCGGGGCGGTCGACGGCGATCTGCCGGTCGAAGCGGCCCGGACGCAGCAGCGCCGGGTCGAGGATGTCCGGGCGGTTGGTGGCGGCGATCAGGATGACGCCGCCCTTGACGTCGAAGCCGTCCATCTCGACGAGCAGCTGGTTCAGCGTCTGCTCGCGCTCGTCGTGACCGCCGCCGAGGCCGGCGCCGCGGTGGCGGCCGACCGCGTCGATCTCGTCGACGAAGACGATGGCCGGCGCGTTCGCCTTGGCCTGCTCGAAGAGGTCACGGACACGGGAGGCACCGACACCGACGAACATCTCGACGAAGTCGGAACCCGAGATCGAGTAGAACGGCACGCCCGCCTCGCCCGCGACGGCACGGGCCAGCAGGGTCTTGCCGGTACCGGGCGGGCCGTAGAGCAGGACGCCCTTGGGGATCTTGGCGCCGACCGCCTGGAACTTCGCGGGCTCCTGCAGGAACTCCTTGATCTCGTGGAGTTCCTCCACCGCCTCCTCCGAGCCGGCGACGTCCGCGAAGGTCGTCTTGGGGGTGTCCTTGGTGATGAGCTTGGCCTTGGACTTCCCGAAGTTCATGACCCGGGAGCCGCCGCCCTGCATCTGGTTCATCAGGAAGAGGAAGACCAGGACCAGCAGGAGGAACGGCAGCAGGGACAGCAGGAAGCCGAGGAACGGGTTGGTCTTCGACGGCGACACCGTGTAGCCGTCGGGGATCTTCTTCTCTTCGAACTTCGTCTGCAGCGTCTCGGCCAGGGCGACGCCCTGGTTGCCGATGTAGCTGGCCTGGATCTTGGAGGCCTTCTCGACCTCCTGACCCTTCTTGAGCTCGACCTTGATCGTCTGCTCGTCACCGGTGGTGAGCTGGGCAGACTGCACCCGGTCGTCGTTGATCGCCTGAACGACCTTGCCGGTGTCCACCGTCTCGTAACCGCCGGAGCGGCCGACGACCGTCATCAACACGACCACGGCAAGGACGGCCAGCACGATCCACATGACCGGCCCACGGAAGTATCGCTTCACGTCCATCCATACGGAGCGATGCCGCCCCGTCCCTCCTGCCATCGTGAGATTTGATTGAAAGGCTGTTCTTCGGACGGTACCCCAGCTTTGCCCACCGAAGCGGTCTGGGACGGCCGACGATCCGCCTACGGATACTCCAACGGCCCGCGGGCGCCGGTGGTTCCCGGCCGCCACGACCGGGCCCGGCGGTTGCTCCGGGTGGCCGCCGCGGCCGGACCCGGCGCCCGGCGGGGGTCAGCCGCCGTAGACGTGGGGCGCGAGCGTTCCGACGAACGGCAGGTTGCGGTACTTCTCCGCGTAGTCCAGGCCGTAGCCGACGACGAACTCGTTGGGGATGTCGAAGCCGACCCACTCGACGTCGATGGCGACCTTGGCCGCCTCCGGCTTGCGCAGCAGCGTGCAGACCTTGAGGGAGGCGGGCTCGCGGCCGCCCAGGTTCGAGATCAGCCAGGAGAGCGTGAGTCCGGAGTCGATGATGTCCTCGACGATCAGGACGTGGCGGCCCTTGATGTCCGTGTCGAGGTCCTTGAGGATCCGCACGACGCCCGAGGACTTGGTGCCGGCGCCGTAGGACGACACCGCCATCCAGTCCATGGTGACGGGGGTGGACAACGCCCGGGCGAGGTCCGCCATGACCATCACGGCGCCCTTGAGGACACCGACGATCAGCAGGTCCTTGCCCGCGTACTCCTCGTCGATCTTCGCGGCCAGCTCGGCCAGCTTGGCGTCGATCTCTTCCTTGGTGATGAGCACCTGCTGGAGATCGGCGCCCATGTCTTTCGCGTCCACCCGCATCACTTTCGGTCGTCCCGCTGGAATGGCCGCGCCAGCCGCGCGGCGCGGCTCGCGCACAGGCCGAGCGGCCCGGCCCGGCCCCCGAGGGGCGCCGGGCGAGGTCCGGTGGTCAGCCCTGCCGGATCACCAGTCTGCCACCCTGCCGTCGGGCGACGACGCGACCGGGCAGGTGGATGGCTCCCTGACCCCTCCAACCGGTGATCAGCCGGTCGACCTCCTCGATGTGCCGGGCGAAGAGGGAACCCGCCGGGGCACCCGCCTCGATGGCCGCGCGGCGCAGGACGCGGCGGCGCACCGCGGGCGGCAGGGTGTGCAGCTTGGCGCACTCGAGGTAGCCGGAGTCGTCGCGGACGGCGGACTCGGCCTGGCCGGCCCAGGCGTCCAGGGCGTCGGCGTCGTCACGCGAGAGCTGGGCCGTCCGGGCGAGCGCCTCCACGACGCCCTTGCCCAGCGCCTTCTCCAGCGCGGGCAGGCCCTCGTGGCGCAGCCGGGAGCGGGTGTACGAGGGGTCGGTGTTGTGCGGGTCGTCCCAGACGGGGATGGACTGGGCCATGCAGGCCTTGCGCGCGGTCTGCCGGTCGAGGGCGAGGAAGGGGCGCCGGTAGCGGCCGCCGGTCCCCGAGATCGCGGCCATCCCGGAGAGCGAGCGGATGCCGGAGCCGCGGGCGAGGCCGAGCAGGACCGTCTCGGCCTGGTCGTCGCGGGTGTGGCCGAGGAGGACGGCGGCGGCGCCGAGCCGGTCGGCGGCGGCGTCCAGCGCGGCGTACCGGGCGTCCCGGGCGGCGGCCTCGGGGCCGCCCTCGCGGCCGACCGTCACCGCGATCGACTCGCAGGGGTCGAGGCCCAGTTCACGCAGGCGCTGCACCACCTCGGCGGCGCGTTCGCCGGAACCGGACTGCAGGCCGTGGTCGACGGTCACACCGCCCGCCCGGACCCCCAGCTTGGGCGCCTCGAAGGCGAGCGCGGAGGCGAGCGCCATGGAGTCGGCGCCGCCGGAACACGCGACCAGCACCAGAGGGCCGGGGCCCGCCCCGGGGGCGGCGGCCGGCGCGGGGACCGTACGGGGGGCGGGGGCGGCGTCGTGGGACCCGGCGGCGCCGACGGCACGGGCGGGGGCGAACGTCGAACCGTGCTCGGAGAGGATGTCGTTGAGGACGCGGCGGACCGCCAGGCGTATCGCCGCGACCGCAGGATGGGGACCCATTGTCCGGTTCCCTTCATGAAGTTGTTCGGGGAAGCCGACCCGGAGGACGGTCACACAGAGTGTGTTGATGGTGACAGAAACAGGTCGGTATCCGAGCATCGCACGCCTGCCTGGGGAACACGGTCCCTCGGAAGGGTGATTGATCGGGCGTAGCCCTGCCGCCAACCGGACGCCGTTGTTCCATATTCGGTCACGAGCTGCGCCTCCGTCAGCCCCCGTCCCGCTGCGAGCCGTGGACCCGGGCCACCCAGTCGGCCGGAGCGTGGATCTCGGCCGGGGTCGGCAGGGTGTTGGGCGAGGTCCAGGCGCGGTTGAACCCGTCCATGCCGACCTGCTCGACGACGGCCCGCACGAAGCGCTCGCCGTCGCGGTACTGGCGCAGCTTGGCGTCCAGGCCGAGCAGCTTGCGCAGCATCAGGTCCAGCCTCGACGCCCCCTTGGCGCGGCGCTGCTGGAACTTCTCGCGGATCTCCGCGACGGAGCCGACCACCTCGGGCCCGACGCCGTCCATCACGTAGTCCGCGTGCCCCTCCAGCAGCGACATGACGGCGGTGATCCGGCCGAGGATCTCGCGCTGCGCGGGGGTCTGCACCAGCTCGACGAGCGACCGTTCCTCGCCGCCCTCCCGGTCCGCCTCGCCGCGGCCGGCGACCAGGGCCTGGGCCGCGTCGCGGATCCGCTCCAGCAGCTGGCCGGGATCGACGTCGGTCTCGGCGAGGAAGGTCTGGATCTCGCCCCGCAGGTGGTCCCGCAGCCACGGAACGGCGGAGAACTGGGTGCGGTGGGTCTCCTCGTGCAGGCAGACCCACAGCCGGAAGTCCGAGGGGTCGACCTGCAGTTCGCGCTCCACCTGGACGATGTTCGGGGCGACCAGGAGGAGCCGGCCGCCTCCGTCGTCCCCGCCGGGCAGCTCGCTGGTGGCGGGGGCGAAGGTCTCGTACTGGCCGAGCACCCGGGAGGCCAGGAAGGAGAGCAGCACGCCGAGTTCCACCCCGGTGACCTTGCCGCCCAGCGCGCCCATCACGGCGGCTCCGGGCTTCCCGGCCCTGCGCTCCTCCATCTTCCCGAGCAGCGGACGGAGGATCTCCCGGAAGCCCGCCACGTTGGCCTTGGCCCAGCCGGGCCGGTCGACGACCAGCACGGGGGTGTCGTGCAGCTCGTCCCCGCCCATCCGGGTGAAGGCCCGGACGTGTTCCTCCGAGGCCTTCGCGTGCCGCCGCAGCTCGGCCACGACGGCCCTCGCCTCCTCGCGGCCGACCTCCGGGCCCGGCCGTGCCAGCCGCGCTGCGGTCGCCACCGCGAGATCCCAGTCGACCATCTCCGTACCACGGAAGCTCGTCATGCCGTCAACGGTACGGGAGCGCACGCCCGTGCGTAGGGTGCCGACGGCCGGTTCCGTGACGCCGCCGCACCCTCCCGCCGGGTGATCAGCCGCGGCAGCCGCAGGCGGCCACCGTGGCGGCCAGGCGGTCGAGGGCGGACTCGGCCGGTTCCTTCGCCGGGGTGCCTTCCGCCAGGAAGGCGAAGGCGAGCAGCCTGCCCTCGGCGTCGACGGCCGTTCCGGCGAGCGTGTTGACGCCGGTGAGGGTGCCCGTCTTGGCCCGCACCAGCCCGGCCGCCAGGTCGTCGGCGGCGCGCTCGGTCAGGGTGCCGGTGAAACCGGCGACCGGCAGGCCGGTCACGACCGGGCGCAGACCCGGCCGTTCGGGGTCGGCCGCCAGCGTGAGCAGCCGGGTGAGGGCGCGGGCGCTGAGCCGGTCCCCGCGTCCCAGCCCGCTGCCGTCGGCGAACCGCGCACCGTCCAGCGGCACGCCGAGCCGCTTCAGCTCGGCGTGGACGGCCTCCCCACCGCCCGCGAAGCTGCTCTCCCGCCCGGACGACAGGGCGGTGTGACGGGCCAGCGCCTCGGCGATGTCGTTGTCGCTGTTGGTCATCATGCGCTCGACCTGCGCGGCCAGCGGCGCGGAGCGGACCTGGGCCACGGTGTCGGCCTTCCTGGCGGCCTTCCCGGGGGCGGGGGCGCCGGTGCGGATCCCCTTCTCCTCCAGCAGGTCGGCGAAGATCCCGGCGGCGTGCGCGGCGGGGTCCGCGACGCGGGGGGCCGGGCCGTGGTCGGAGTCGTCGGCGCGGCCCTCGTCGACCATCAGGGCGGTGACCGGAGAAATATTCGGGTTGACCCCGATGGGGTGAATCCGGCTGCCCTTGAAGAGGGAGGCGTCGTACCGGAGGGCGACCTCGTCGACCCCCTGGCGCTCCAGCGCGGCGGCCGTCAGCGAGGCCAGCTCCCGCATGCTCGCCCAGCCGCCGGGCTTCTCACGGGCCGTCAGGGTCGGGTCACCTCCCCCGACGAGCACCAGTTCCGGAGCGCCCTTGTTCTTCTTCCCGGCGCCCTTCCCGCCGTCGTCGCTCCCGGCCGGGGCGCCACCGGGGGCGGGGCGGAGCACGGCACGCGTGGTGAACCGGTGGTCGGGTCCCATGGCGGAGAGCGCGGCGACACCGGTGGCGATCTTGGTCGTCGAGGCGGGGAGCAGCGCGGTGCCCGCGCCGCGTTCGAAGAGCGTCCGCCCGGTGGCCACGTCCACCACCGCCGCGGACCGGCGGGAGCCCAGCGCGGGGTCGTCGAGCAGCGGGCCGAGGGCGCGTTCCAGGGCGGCGCTGGTGGGCAGCGTGCCGGACGCGGCGCCCGCCCCGCCCTCCGCCCTGCCGTCCGGTGCCTCGCCCAGTCCGGCGAGCACCGTCGCCACGCCGGCCGCCGGGCCGGTATCGCCCGCCGCCCGCGCGTCCCCCCTCGCGCCGGCGCCCGCGGCGCCCTCGGTGGACTGTTCACCCCCCAGTGCCACCGCGCGGACCCGTTCGGCCGTACGCTGACCGCTGGAGTCCCAGGGACCGGCGGCCGTCACCACCCCGGCGGCCAGCAGGGCCCCGGAGACGGCGGCGCACACCGTGTACCGCCCGACCGGGTCGGACCAGCGCGCCAACGTTCGGGCACCTCGTGCGAACACCGGCCCCACGCGCCGCTGTTCCCCCGGCTCCGCCACAACGACCACCCCTTTCGCCAGCACCCACCTGCGTAGGGGACACTTAACCACCAGAACTATGTGCTGATCATGGAGGAGCCACCGGTGGAGTTCGACGTCACGATCGAGATTCCGAAGGGTTCGCGCAACAAGTACGAGGTGGACCACGAGACCGGTCGTATTCGCCTGGACCGGCGACTCTTCACCTCGACGATGTACCCGGCCGACTACGGGTTCGTCGAGAACACCCTCGGCGAGGACGGCGACCCGCTGGACGCCCTCGTCATCCTGGAGGAGCCGACCTTCCCCGGCTGCCTGATCCGCTGCCGCGCGATCGGCATGTTCCGGATGACGGACGAGGCCGGCGGCGACGACAAGCTGCTGTGCGTCCCCGCGTCCGACCCGCGCGTGGAGCACCTGCGCGACATCCAGAACGTGTCGGAGTTCGACCGCCTGGAGATCCAGCACTTCTTCGAGGTCTACAAGGACCTCGAGCCCGGCAAGTCCGTCGAGGGCGCCGACTGGGTCGGCCGCGCCGAGGCCGAGGCCGAGATCGAGCGCTCCTACACGCGCTTCAAGGAGCAGGGCGGTCACTGACCGCCGTTCCGCCCGGCGCCCGGGCGGACCACGGGGCCGCGTCAACCCCCAGGGGTGGCGCGGCCCTGCTGTGTTCACGGCCGCCTACGCTGGGTACGCGGCACACCGATCATGATCTGCCGGGAGCGAGGGTGACCGACGCGGAGGACCGCAAGCCCCAGGGCGACGAGGCGAGGAGCGCTTTCGCACCTCCGCCGGGAGTCGTCGCGATGCCGCCGTCGGTGGACAACGAGTCGTCGACGACGTCGGAGTTCGCCGTCCCACGGGGTCTGCTCCCGCCGGAACCGCCGCCCTCCGAACGGACCGAGGGGTCCGCGTTCCGGCCGCCGTCCGGCACCACCGGACAGCATCCGCTGCCGCCCGCCGCCTTCACCCCGGCCACCGGCATCCCCGCCGTCCGGCTGACCCGGGACGTGCCCTGGCAGGACCGGATGCGCACCATGCTGCGGATGCCGGTCATGGACCGTCCGGCGCCGGAGAACGTGCACCGCGAGGAGGACGAGACCCGTCCGGCCGTGCCGCGCGTCATGGACCTCGCGCTGCGCATCGGCGAACTGCTGCTGGCGGGCGGCGAGGGCTCGGAGGACGTCGAGGGCGCCATGTTCGCGGTCTGCCGCGCCTACGGCCTGGACCGCGTCGAACCCAACGTCACCTTCACCCTGGTCTCCATCTCCTACCAGCCCTCGCTGGTGGAGCCGCCGGTCAGCGCCTCCCGCACGGTGCGCCGCCGCGGCACCGACTACACCCGGCTGGCCGCCGTCTTCGCGCTGGTCGACGACCTGAGCGACGCCGACGAGGACAGCCCCGTCACGCTGGAGGAGGCCTACCACCGCCTCAGCGAGATCCGGCGCAACCGGCACCCGTACCCCACCTGGGTGCTCACGGTCTCCGCCGGGCTGCTGGCCGGCGCGGCCTCCGTGCTGGTCGGCGGTGGCCCGCTGGTGTTCCTCGCGGCCGCCGTCGGCGCCATGCTCGGCGACCGGCTGGCCTGGCTGTGCGCCGCGCGCGGGCTGCCGGAGTTCTACCAGTTCGTGGTCGCCGCGATGCCGCCGGCCGCGATGGGCGTCGCCCTGACCCTCGCCCACGCCGACGTCAGGGCCTCCGCGGTGATCACCGGTGGACTGTTCGCCCTGCTGCCCGGGCGGGCCCTGGTGGCGGGCGTCCAGGACGGGCTGACGGGCTTCTACATCACCGCCTCGGCACGCCTGCTGGAGGTCATGTACTTCTTCGTGGGCATCGTGACCGGTGTGCTGATCATCCTGTACTTCGGTGTTCAGCTGGGCGCCCAGCTCAACCCGGACGCGTCGCTGGCGGTCACCGAACGCCCGGTGACGCAGATCTTCGCCTCGATGCTGCTGTCGCTGACCTTCGCGGTGCTGCTGCAGCAGGAGCGGTCGACGGTGCTGCTGGTGACCCTCAACGGCGGCGTCGCCTGGGTGGTGTACGGCGCGATGCACTACGCGGGCGGGCTGTCCCCGGTCGCCTCGACGGCGGTGGCGGCGGGGCTGGTGGGCCTCTTCGGGCAGCTGCTCTCCCGCTACCGGTTCGCCTCGGCGCTCCCGTACACCACGGCGGCGATCGGGCCGCTGCTGCCGGGTTCGTCGACGTACTTCGGTCTGCTGGGGTTCGCGCAGAACAACATCGACCGCGGCGCCGCCTCGCTGAGCCAGGCGGCGGCGCTGGCCATCGCGATCGCCATCGGGGTGAACCTGGGGTCGGAGATCTCCCGGCTGTTCCTCCGCCTCCCGGGCGAGGCCGCCGAGCGCCGCAAGGCCGCGAAGCGGACCCGCGGCTTCTGAGCCGCCGCGGGGCGCGGCACGCGGCGCGGCACGTGCCGCGGCCCCGCGCGGGCCGCTGCGGCGGCACGGGCGGGGCCGGGGGTTGACGGTGGGGCGGGAGTTGCCGTGTGGTCGGTCGGTGGCCGGCGGCGAGTGGTTGCCGGTCGGACCGGTGCGGTCAGCCCTGGGGGTGCTGGGGGTAGCCGTGGCCCTGCGGCGGCTGCGGGCCGCCGTACGGCTGCTGCTGGGGCTGCGGCTGGTGCGGCTGGGCCTGGTGCTGCTGGGGCTGCTGCTGGGCCTGGTGCTGCTGCTGGGCCTGGTGCTGCTGCTGGGCCTGGTGCTGCTGCTGGGGCTGCTGGGGCTGCTGGCCGTAGTGGCCGCCGCCGTACCCGCCTCCGTAGGGCTGCTGCTGAGGCGTGCCCCCGTACGGCTGCTGGTGGCCGTAGGCGTCGTAGCCCCCCTGCTGCGGGTACTGCTGCTGGGCCTGCGGCTGCTGGTACGGCTGCCCGTACTGCCCGCCCCCGTACGGCTGCTGCTGGGGCTGCTGGTGCTGCGGCTGCTGCGGCTGCGGCTGCGGCTGGTGCTGCGCCTGGGGGTGTCCGGCCGCCTCCGGACGCAGCCGCAGCGGGCGCGTCGCGTCGTCCATCACCGGGTACGCGGCCTCCTGCGGTGCGGCGCCGACGTCCGGGCCCTCGCCCTCGCCGTCCTGGCCGGCCTTGCCCTTGTTGCGGCGCGCCTTGAGGAGCTCGAAGACGATCGGCAGCACGGAGATCAGCACGATCAGGATCAGGATCGCCTCGATGTTCTCCTTGACGAACTCGATCCGGCCCAGCCAGGAGCCCAGCAGCGTCACACCCGCGCCCCACAGGATGCCGCCGACGATGTTGTAGGTCAGGAAGGACCGGTACCGCATGCCGCTGACGCCGGCGATGATCGGCGTGAACGTGCGCACGATCGGCACGAAGCGGGCCAGCACCAGGGACTTCGGGCCGTGCTTCTCGAAGAACTCGTGGGCCTTGGTGACGTTCTCCTGCTTGAAGAAGCGGGAGTCCGGCCGGCTGAAGAGCGCGGGGCCCACCTTCTTGCCGAACATGTAGCCCACCTGGTCACCGACGATCGCCGCCACGCAGATCAGCGCGACGGCGCCCCACAGCGGGACCTTGAGCGTGCCGGAGCTGATCAGCATGCCCGCGGTGAAGAGGAGCGAGTCACCCGGGAGGAAGAACCCGAAGAAGAGCCCTGATTCGGCGAAGACGATGAGCAGCAGACCCGCGAAGCCGAACGAGTTCAGCAAGTAGTCGGGGTCGAGCCAACTCACTCCCAGGGCAAGAGTCGTCACGGTTCCTGGCTCCAGAGTGGTGAGGGGGGATGAGGGAAGGGCGGCGCGGTATTCGGACTACCGCACAAAGCTACCAACGCCGTACCTCGACCCCGGGTTCCACCGTGGCACAGGAGGTCCGGGCTCCTCCGCCCGGCCCTGCCCTCCCACCCGCCGCGGTGACCGTTCCGGGCCACCCCGCACTCAGGACAGTTGCAGCAGGCCCCGCAGGATGTCCCGGCTCTCCTCCGGGCCCGGGCTGTCCCGGAACAGCTCGTCGATGGCCCGCTCGTACTGGACCACGTCCTCGCGCTTGTCCAGGTAGAGGGCGCTGGTGAGCTGCTCCAGGTAGACGACGTCCGAGAGGTCGGACTCGGGGAAGCTGAGGATCGTGAAGGCCCCGCTCTCGCCGGCGTGGCCGCCGAAGCCGAAGGGCATCACCTGGAGGCGCACGTTGGGCCACTCGGAGACCTCGATCAGGTGCTGCAACTGTCCGCGCATCACCTCCCGACCGCCGTACGGGCGCCGCAGGGCAGCCTCGTCGAGGACTATCCGGAACTCCGGGGCGTGCTCGGAGACCAGGTACTTCTGACGCTCCAGCCGCAACGCCACCCGGCGGTCCACCTCGGCCGGGGAGTGGGCGAGGCCCCGCGACACGACGGCGTGGGCGTAGTCCTCGGTCTGGAGCAGGCCGTGCACGAACTGCACCTCGTAGCCGCGGATCGTGGAGGCGGCGCCCTCCAGACCGACGTAGGTGGGGAACCAGTGCGGCAGGACGTCGGTGTAGCTGTGCCACCATCCGGCCGTGTTGGCCTCCTTGACCAGCGAGAGCAACGCGCCGCGTTCCGCCTCGTCCTCGACGCCGTAGAGCGTCAGCAGGTCCTCCACGTCACGCGCCTTGAAGCTCACCCGCCCCAACTCCATGCGGCTGATCTTCGACTCGGACGCCCGGATCGAGTAGCCGGCCGCCTCCCGCGTGACCCCTCGCGCCTCCCGAAGCCGCCTCAGATGCGAGCCGAGCAGCATCCTCCGCACCACCGATCCCGACTCTCCCGCGCTCATGTCAGCCACCCTCCCCGGCCGGTCCCCTGCGAAAGTCTGCCACCAAATCACTCCGAGCTGTACTCGTTCGGTTACGGAAAGGGAAACTCGATGGCCGGTCAGCACCCCTCCGGGGCCGGATACTGCCTCGTGGGCGGCCGAAACAGAACCCTCCGGGGGCCCTCCGGCGGCTGGAAGCCAACCTGCGGATGGCAGAAAAAATGACCAAGAAACGGTACGGCGCAGCGTATTTCAGACGCGTGCACGTGCATCTGCCCTTGCATCTGCTGGTCGCATCCGAAACCATGGGCTGCGCACCACCGCCATATCGCCGCGACCGCGAATCCGGGGAGTGCCTCGCATGGGGACGAATGGATCGACCATGCTCGAGCCGCTACGGCAGGGCCTTCCCCCGATCGACCCCTCGGCCGTCTCCAACGCCGCGACCTGTGCCCTCCCCGCCCGGTACGACGCCGTCCGCGAGGCCCGCCGGTTCACCCGCGGCACCCTCGGCCAGTGGGACATAGGGGACCGCTTCGACGACGTCTGCCTGGTGGTGTCGGAACTCGTCACCAACGCCCTGCGCCACGCGCTGCCGGCCGACCCGACGCGCTGTCCCGATCAGGATCCCCTGGTACGGCTGCACCTGATGCGCTGGTCCGAGAGACTGGTGTGCGCGGTACGCGACCCCAGCCGCCACTCCCCCGCCCCCCGCGATCCCGAAGACTCCGACGACTGCGACGCGGAGTCCGGGCGGGGGCTCTTCCTTGTGGAGTCCTTCAGCGACGGGTGGGGCTGGCACCCCGTCACCGGAGCGCTGGACGGCAAGGTCGTCTGGGCGCTCTTCCGGCTGCCCGCGGAGCGTTGAGGCCGCCGATCACCGACGCCGCCGATCACGTAGGCCGCGGAGCGCCGAGGCCTTCGAGGGCCCGAGGCCACCGACCGGGTCAGCCCACGATCAGGTGATCGAACTCGCCGTCCTTGACGCCCAGCAGCATCGCCTCGATCTCGGCGCGCGTGTAGACCAGCGCGGGACCGTCCGGGAACCGAGAGTTGCGGACCGCCACCTCACCGCCCGGAAGCCGGGCGAACTCCACGCAGGACCCCTGGGAGTTGCTGTGCCGGCTCTTCTGCCACGCGACGCCCTCCAGCCTGGTGGCCGCCATGCCGTTGTGCACCCGGGTCGGGCCCGGCACGGCCGGACGTGCCGAAGGGCCTGAGGACTCGTCAAGGTCGTACCCGTCGTACACGTCGTGATCCACAGGTAGCTCCCCGGTGATGCACCGGCCATGGGGTCGCGGTGCGTGGTCAACTGCTTTGGATCATAGTCATGTTCATGTGCATACGCAGGTGTGGATGCACTGGCAAATGCACCGTGCAGATGCACGTGCACGCGCGGTGTTCCCTTGGTTACAGCCCGCCGGGCGGCGGAGCCGGAACCCTCCCGTCTCTCCCCGTTTTCTGCTCGTCTGCCCGGCAACTCTCCCTCCATACACAGGACTTGTCCGCACCCGGCGGCGGTTCCGCCGACAGGTCCGGGTCCTAGCGGCCCGGCAGGTCCGGGTCCTGGCGGCCCGGCAGCCCGGGGGCACGACCCAGGCGCGCCCGGTCGGCGGCCTCCCTGCCCTGGTTCCATCCCTCCTCGTCGTTGACGCCACGCAGGCGGGTGGTGGTGGTCCGCGGGAAGAGGCGGTCCGTCTCCTCCCGCACGGCGGCCTCGCGGGAAGCGAGGACCGGCAGCAGTTCCCGCCCGGCCTCCGCCTTCGCCTCCGCAACCTGCTGACCGGCCGCTTCCGCCAGCCGTGCGCCCGTCCGGTGGGCATAGGCGGCCAGGAAGGACTGCCGGAAGGACTTGGTGCGGCGCCGGCCTCCGCCCTTCCCTCCGCCTCTGCGTATCGCGGCCTCGGCCTTGGCCATCGCCCCGTTCGCCTGCACCAGCAGCGAGGTGTACAGGAGCTCGACGGCCTCCAGGTCCGGCTCGTATCCGACCACCGTGCTGAAGCAGAAGGGCTCGTTCCACACCGCCTGGCAGTTGTTGGCCCGCGCCACCGCGTCCAGCAACACCGCCTTGGCCTGCTCGTACGGCGGCTCCACCCCGATCCGGCAGGCCCCCGGCCCGCCCGCGGCGGTACCCCGCCCACCGCCGGCACCCCCCGCGGAGGCGAGCAGCGCCTCGTCGATGCTGTGCCGGGCCATCAGTTCCTGCGCCTTGGCTGTCAGGGCCTCGGCCTCCTCGGGGAAACCGGTCGCCTCCGCCTTGGCGAGCAGCGCCCGGATCCGTCCGAGCATGCGCGACGCGGGTTCGGCCCGCGCGGATCCGCCGACGGCCGGCCGGGGGCCCGGATCGTCCAGCGGCTCCAGCGCGGGCAGCCGCAGCAGAAGTCGGTAGAGCTCCAGGACAACCGTCGCCCGGGTGAAACGGTCTGTCCGAGTGGGTGGCGCGGGTGCCAGCTCGGCCAGCTGGGCCGCCCAGCGCGGCCCCCTGGTCCACGGCCCGGTCCGGGAGCCGGTCGCGGCGCCCGCCTCGGCCGAGGCTTCGGCATCGGCATCAGCTCCGGCTCCCGCCTCGGCGAGAATCAGGTCGGAGACCAGGTGGACGTGGGCCTCCTCGAGGTCACGCCGGACGATCCGCACCACGTCGGCGGGCTGCCAGCCGCGCCTCCAGAGGGCGGCCGTCAGCTCCCGGCCCCGGCGCAGCAGTTCGGCGTCCGCGCCGGGGTCGGCCGCGAGAAGGGACGCGCCCGTGTCGAGGGCCGTGTCGGTGTCGGCGTACAGGGCGGCCGCGAAGGCACGCTCGACGGTGCCGGGATCAGTGGTGCTCACCCCCCGATCCTGACACGGGGAGCGGACCCCCCGGAAAGTTGTCCACAGGCTGTGGACAAGGAAGGGCGCTGTCGTACCCGCCTGGCAGACTCGACCGCATGACCGGCCGGTGGGCTCTCGCACCCGCCGAGGGCGGCGGCGTCGACGTCGTCCCCCTCGGGTCCGACGGCCTGCCCGTCGGGGAGGCCGTCCGTGAGCCCGGCCCTGTCGAGGCCGTCCGGTCGCGACCGGAGGTCACGCGCTGGGTGTGGCGTTCCACCGCCGAGGTCTACCCCCGCCTGCTCGCCGCGGGCGTGCGGGTGGACCGGTGCTACGACGTGGAGGACGCCGAGACGCTCCTGCTGGGCCATGAGGGCCGAAGCGGCGAACCCCGCAGCGCCGCGGCAGCGCTGGCCCGGCTGCGGGGCGGCCAGGTTCCGGCGGATCCGCCGGCGCGGAGCGCGGACCCGCAGGCGCAGGCCCCCTTGTTCGAGGCGGGCCCGGTCGACGTACCGCTCGCCGACCTGATCGCCGTCTACGCCGAGCAGCAGCGCAGGCTGGCGGCCACCACACATCCGGAGCGGATGGCGCTGCTGCTGGCCGCGGAGTCCGCCGGCACCCTGGTCGCCGCCGAGATGAACCGCACGGGCCTGCCCTGGCGGGCGGACGTGCACCGGGCGGTGCTGCGGGACCTGCTGGGCGACCGCTATCCGGGCTCCGGCGAACCGCGCCGCCTGGCCGAACTGGCCGACGAGGTGTCCGCCGCCTTCGGTCACCGGGTACGGCCCGACCTGCCCGCCGACGTGGTCAAGGCGTTCGCCCGGGCGGGCATCCGGTTGCGCTCCACCCGCCGGTGGGAGCTGGCCGGGATCGACCATCCGGCCGTCCCGGCGTTGCTGGAGTACAAGCGGCTCTACCGGATCTGGGTGGCCCACGGCTGGTCATGGCTCCAGGACTGGGTGCGCGACGGCAGGTTCCGTCCCGAGTTCCTGCCCGCCGGCACGGTCACCGGCCGCTGGGTCACCCACGGCGGCGGAGCTCTGCAGATTCCCAAGGTGATCCGGCGGGCGGTGATCGCCGACCCCGGCTGGCGGCTGGTGGTCGCCGACGCGGACCAGATGGAGCCGCGGGTGCTGGCCGCGATCTCCCGGGATCCGGCCTTCATGACGGTCGCGGGCCGCGACAGCGACCTCTACCAGGCGGTCTCCGAGCGCGCCTTCGCCGGCGACCGCGACCTGGCCAAGATCGCGGTCCTGGGCGCCATCTACGGCCAGACCTCCGGCGACGGCCTGAAGAACCTCGCGGCGCTGCGGCGCCGCTTCCCACGGGCGGTGGCCCATGTGGACGAGGCGGCCCGGGCCGGCGAGGAGGGACGCCTGGTCCGTACCTGGCTCGGACGGACCTGCCCGCCGGTGGGCGGCCAGGAGGAGGCCGAGGAGGCAGGCATCCCGCTCTCCTCGGAGGACGACGACCCCGGTCCCGGCCGCTCCACCGCGACGGCCCGCGCGCGGGGCAGGTTCGCCCGCAACTTCGTCGTCCAGGGCAGCGCCGCCGACTGGGCCTTCCTGCTGCTGGCCGCGCTGCGCCGCCGCCTCACCGGCATGTCGGCGGAGCTGGTCTTCTTCCAGCACGACGAGGTGATCGTGCACTGCCCGGCCGAGGAGACGGAACGCGTGGCGCCCGCCATCCGCGAGAGCTCCGCCGAGGCCGCCCGCCTCACCTTCGGCGACACCCCGGTCCGCTTCCCGTTCACCACGGCGGTGGTGGAGTGCTACGCGGACGCCAAGTGAACACGTCCGAGCAACGCGAAAGGCCAGGTCACGTTGTACGTGACCTGGCCTTGACCGGAGCCGCTTTCGGGATTCGAACCCGAGACCTACGCATTACGAGTGCGTTGCTCTGGCCATCTGAGCTAAAGCGGCGTGTGCTGACCGCACCATGGTGCGACCCGCGACGACGGTAAGTCTACACAGTTTCCGGTGGTGCTCCGAACCAGCGATCAAGGGGACGTTCCCGCCGGTCAGACGCAGCGCTTACCCTTCTCCGGCACGGTCCCTTCCAGCAGGTAGGCGTCGACCGCGCCGTCCACGCAGGTGCTGCCGCGGCCGTAGGCGGTGTGGCCGTCGCCGTCGTAGGTGAGGAGCCGCCCGGAGGACAGCTGGCCGGCCAGGGCCTCGGCCCAGGCGTACGGCGTGGCCGGGTCGCGGGTGGTGCCGATGACCAGGATCGGGGCGGCGCCCTCGGCCTCGATGCGGCGCGCCTCGCCCGTCGGGGCGACGGGCCAATAAGCACAGTTCAGCGCGGCCCAGGCCATCGTCTCGCCGAAGACCGGCGACGCCTTCTCGAACTCCGGGAGCGCCTCGCGGACCTCGTCGGGCGAGGAGAAGGCAGTGGGCAGGTCCAGGCAGTTCACCGCAGCGTTGGCGAACATCAGGTTGCTGTACCGGCCCGCGGGGCCGCGCTCGTAGTAGCTGTCGGAGAGCGCCAGCAGCTGGGTGCCGTCCTTCCTCCGCAGCGCGGAGGTGAGGGCCTCGCCGAGCTGGGGCCAGGCGCCCTCGTCGTACATGGCGGCGATCACGCCCATGGTGGCCAGCGACTCGGTGAGCTTGCGTCCGTCGGGGTCGTCGGCCGGCAGCGGGGCGGCGTCCAGCTCGTCGAAGAACTCCTTGAGCGCGCGCCCCACCTCGCCGGGGGTGGCGCCCCGGCCGCCGAGCGGGCAGTCGGACCCGCGCACGCAGTCCCGCGCGAAGGCGGTGAACGCCGTCTCGAAGCCGGCCGTCTGGTCGAGGTTGAGCCGCCGGGCGGGCAGCGACGGGTCCATGGCGCCGTCCAGCACCAGCCGGCCCACCTTGGACGGGAAGAGCCCCGCGTAGGTCGCGCCCAGAAACGTTCCGTAAGAGGCGCCGACGTAGTGCAGCTTCTCGTCGCCGAGCACGGCCCGCACCACGTCCATGTCGCGGGCCGCCTCCACCGTGGAGACGTGCCGCAGCAGCTTCGCCGACCGGCCGCCGCAGCCTTCCGCGAAGGTCTTGAACGCCCTCACGAGGGAGTCCGTCTCCGCGGTGTCGTCCGGCGTGAAGTCGGTGCCGGTGTAGCGGTCCATGCCCGGCCCGTCCAGGCAGGTCACCGGCTCGCTGCGGGCCACGCCGCGCGGGTCGACGGCAACCATGTCGTACCGGGCCCGCACCTCGGCCGGATAGCCCAGTGCCGCGTACCCCTGGAGGTAGTCGACGGCGGAACCGCCCGGGCCGCCCGGATTGACGAGCAGCGATCCGAGACGGCTGCCGGGTCCGGTGGCCTTGGCGCGGGCCACCGCCAGGCGCACCTCTCCCGCGTCGGGCCGCGCGTAGTCCAGCGGCGCCCGGACGGTCGCGCACTGGAAACCGGGGGCGCCGCACGCCCGCCAGGACGGCTTCTGCTCGTAAAAGCGCGCCAGCGCCGGGTCCACCGAGCCGGGCAGCGGGGCCAGTGCCGGCCGGGAGCCCTGGTCCCCCGTCGCGCCCTGCCCTGCGGCACAGGCCGTCAGCAGGAGCGCACAGGCCGAGACGGCGGCACCGACGAGGCGAGCGGCCCGCCTCGGGCGGGAGGCGGAACGGGGGCTGCGGCTGATCTCCACCCGGCCACCGTAACTGTCCGCAGCGGCCCTCACGCCCACTGCCACAGATGTGCCCCGGACGGGCTAACCCTCGCGCAGTGCCATCGTCATGGCCTCGACCGCGAGCAGCGGGGGCACGTTCCGGTCCAGGGCCTCGCCGCAGGCGGCGATCGCCTCGATGCGGCGCAGGGTCGACTCGGGGGTGCCGCCGCGGGCCAGCCGCTGCAGGGCGTCCTCGGCGTCCGCGTTGGCGAGCGCGATCCGGGTGCCGAGCTGGAGCGCGAGGACGTCGCGGTAGAAGTTGGTGAGGTCGGTGAGCGCCAGGTCGAGGCTGTCCCGCTGGGTGCGGGTGCGGCGGCGCTTCTGATTGTCCTCCAGGTCCTTCATCACGCCGGCCGTGCCCCGCGGGAGCCGGCCGCCCTGGGCCGCGCCCAGCGCCGCCTTCAGCTCCTCGGTCTCCTTGGCGTCGAGCTCCTCGGAGAGCTCCTTGGCGTCCGCCGCCGCCGCGTCCACCAGCTCCTGCGCCGCGCGCAGGGCCCCGCCCACGTCGCCGACCCGCAGCGGCAGCTTGAGCACGGTGGCCCGGCGCTCGCGGGCCGCCGGGTCGGTGGCGAGCCTGCGCGCCCGCTCCACGTGCCCTTGGGTCGCCCGGGCGGCCGCGTGGGCCGCGTCGGGCTCGATGCCGTCCCTGCGGATCAGCAGGTCGGCGACGGCCTCGACCGGCGGAGTGCGCAGGGTCAGCAGGCGGCAGCGGGAGCGGATGGTGGGCAGCACGTCCTCGACCGAGGGCGCGCAGAGCAGCCAGACCGTGCGCGGGGCGGGCTCCTCCACCGCCTTGAGCACGGCGTTGGCCGACTTCTCGTTCAGCCGCTCGGCGTCCTCGACCATGATCACCTGCCAGCGGCCGCCGGCCGGCGCGGTGAACGACTTGCGGACGGTGTCGCGCATGTCGCGGACCAGGATCTCGGCGCCCGTCGCCATCACCGTGGAGACGTCGGCGTGGGTCCCGATCAGCGCCGTATGACAGCCGTCGCAGAACCCGCAGCCCGGGACGCCTCCGAGGGCGCGGTCCGGGCTGACGCACTGGAGGGCGGCGGCGAAGGCGCGGGCCGCGTACTCGCGCCCGGCGCCGGGAGGTCCGGTGAACAGCCAGGCGTGGGTCATCCGGGAGGAGGCGGGCGGCGGGGCGCCCTCCTCGGCGGCGGTGACGAGGGCGTCGGCGTCACGGGCCGCCGCCTCGAGCTCGGCGATCACCCGCTCCTGGCCCACCAGGTCGTCCCACACGGCCATGGGAACCGCCTTTCGTCATGTCGTACCGCTGCCCTCCATTGTGCGGGTCGGCTCGGACACCGGACTCCGCGCTCGGGACTTCGTCTCCGGACTCCGGTCTCCGCGGAGCGGGTCACGCGCCCGAGGCGGGCGTCCGGGCAGCGCTGTGGAACAGAGAGGCGCTGTGGAACAGAGAGGCGCTGTGGGACGGAGGGGGCGGCAACCCGGGCGCGGCTCGGCTCCCGGATTGCCGCCCCCTGGAGCCGAGCCGAAACGGCGTTCCGTCAGCGGCGCCGGCCGCGGCGGCCCTTGCCGTCGTCACCGTCGTCGTAGGGGCCGAGCAGTTCGTCCGCCAGGCTGGGGAGGTCGTCCATCGGCGTCTTCTCCGCCCAGTCCGACCGCTGCCGCTCGCGGGGATCGCCCTCGGCACCCACCTGCGGAAGCTCCCGGGTGGCGTCCGACTCGTCGATCCGCGGCAGCACGGCCGTCTCGTCGGCGGGCTGGGACACCTGCGGAATCTCCATCGTCGCGTCGTTCTCGGCGACGCGCGGGATCACCGCCGTCTCCTCCTGCGGGGAGACCACCGGGGTGGGCACGGTCAGCGCCTCGTCCTCCGCCGGCTTGGACAGGTCCACGCGGTCCTGCGCCCGGGCGCCCGGCCCGGCGTCCGGTCGCGGACGGGAGTCCTGGTCCGGCTCGGGGGACTTGGTGAGGCGCACCGTCTGCGAGGTCTTCGCGGCCTCGGCCGCCGTCGCGGCGGCCTCGGCCAGGCGGCGGGCCTCCTCGGCGCGCAGCAGCGCCTCCTCGGCCTGCCGCTGCTTCTCCAGCCTCCGCGCCTCGGCCTCGGCACGCTCCCGGGCCTGCTCGGCCTCGCGGTTGCGGCGCTCGACCTCCTCCTCGCGGCGGCGGGCCTCCTCGGCCTTGCGGGCCTCCTCCTCGGCGAGCAGCCTGGTCCGCTCCTCCTCGGCCTTGCGGCGCGCCTCGGCCTCGCGGCGGCGGGCCTCCTCGGCCTGCCGCTCGGCCTCGCGCCGCTGCGCCTCCTCGAGCTCGCGCCGCTGACGCTCCTCCTCCTCGGCGCGCAGCCGGGCCAGCTCCTCCTGGCGCTCGCGCTCCAGCCGCTCCTCCTCGGCCTTGCGTGCGGCTTCCTCCTCCGCCTTGCGGCGCGCCTCCTCCTCGGCCTTGCGACGCGCCTCCTCACGGGCCTGGATCTCGGCCTCGGAGAGCGGGAGCACCTGGTCGAGGCGGTGACGGATCACCGTGGTGACGCCCTCGGGCTCCTGGCCGGCGTCGACGACCAGGTAGCGGCCCGGGTCGCTCGCGGCGAGCGTGAGGAAGCCGGACCGGACCCGGGCGTGGAACTCGGCGGGCTCGGACTCCAGGCGGTCGGGGGCCTCGGTGAACCGCTCGCGGGCGGCCTCCGGGGAGACGTCCAGCAGCACGGTCAGGTGCGGGACCAGCCCGTTGGTGGCCCAGCGGGAGATGCGGGCGACCTCGGTGGGCGACAGGTCGCGGCCGGCGCCCTGGTAGGCGACGGAGGAGTCGATGTACCGGTCGGAGATCACGACGGCGCCGCGCTCCAGCGCGGGACGGACCACCGTGTCGACGTGCTCGGCTCGGTCGGCGGCGTACAGCAGGGCCTCGGCGCGGTGCGAGAGGCCGGCGCTGGAGACGTCCAGCAGGATGGACCGCAGCCGCTTGCCGACCGGGGTCGCGCCGGGCTCGCGGGTCAGCACCACCTCGTGGCCCTTGGCGCGGATCCACTCGGCGAGCGCCTCGGCCTGCGTGGACTTGCCCGCGCCGTCGCCGCCCTCGATCGCGATGAAGAAACCGTTCGACGCGGGAGAAGCGGCGGGCTCGTCACCGTGGAAGGCGTCCCGGAGGTCGTGCCGCAGCGGCACCCCGGAACGGTCGTCGGTCTTGGCCAGCACCAGCGCGGCCACCGGCAGCAGCAGCGCGCCGACCAGCATCAGGACGAAGGCGGCGCAGCCGTGCGCGAAGACGAACTTGCCGCTCTCCAGGCGGTGCGGGCCGATGGCCGCGGCCAGCAGCGGGGCGGCGACCGCGGCCAGCCCGATCACGGCGCGGACCACGGCGTGCAGGTGGTCGGTGAGCCGCGGACGGCGGTACTCCTCGACCTCCTGGTCGAGGAGGGTGTGCCCGGTGTTGGCGGCGACGCCCGCGCCGGCGCCCGCCAGCGCGGCGGTCAGCAGCATGGTCGCCATGTCGGGCACCAGGCCGGTGGCGAGCAGGGCCACGCCGGTGAAGGTGAGGGCGAGGGCCAGCAGACGGCGGCGGGAGAGCGCGGGCAGCACCTTGGGGGCGAGGCGCACTCCGGCCACCGTGCCGCCCGTCAGGGCGAGCACCAGCAGCCCGTACGCGACCGGGCCGCCGCCGAGGTCTATCGCGTGCAGCACGGCGACGGCGACGGAGGCGGCGATCGCGGCGGCGACCGAGGAGCAGGCGACGACCAGCAGCGGGATGGCGCCGGTGCGGCCCTTGTCGGGGCCGGAGCCGGTGCGCGGGCGACGCAGGCCCTCCAGCGGCGAGCGGGCACGCGGGGTACGGGTCGTGGGCAGCTGGAGCTGCACCAGCACGGAGATCGACGCGGCGAACAGCCCGGCTGCGACGAACGCGGCGAGGCCGACCTGGTGCTCCGTGAACCAGTCGATGCCGGCGCCGAGCAGGTTGCTGATCAGGGTGGTGGTGACCAGGACCGCGGCGGCCAGCGGGACCGCCGCGACGGCGGTGCGCAGCGAGAGCCGGCGCAGGGCGTCGGAGTGGTCCGGGAGCGGCCGGATGCTGGCGCCCTCCGGCGGCGGGGGCGGCAGCAGCGCGGGCGCGGCGGAGGCGCGGCAGATCGTCCACAGCCGCTCGGCCACACCGGCCAGGAAGGCCGTGACCAGCAGCATGGCGACGGCGGTGCCCGGGGTCCACACGATCCACAGCGGCGCCAGGATCAGCAGCACCAGGCGGAAGCCGTCGGCACCGACCATGGTCCAGCGGCGGTCCAGCGGGCCCTCGGCCGCGGTGAGCGAGGTGAGCGGCCCCAGCAGGACGGCGCCGAAGAGCAGGGTCGAGAGCACCCGGGCGCCCAGCACGCAGGCGACGGTGAGGGCGGCTCCGCGGGAGCCGCCGCCGAAGGCGCTCTCGGCGACCGCGGCCTGGAGAGCCAGCATCACCAGAACCAGCAGGGCCAGCAGATCACCGGTCCCGGAGACGAGGTGGGCGCTCCACAACCGCTTCAGCTGCGGCCGGCCCAGGAGGGACCGCACGGCCCGCTCGCGGGAATCTGCGACCAGGGCGTCGTCGGGGACCGGGGAGTGGGCCGTTGTCTGCTCGGCTCGCGTCATGCGTTCAGCCTATCGGGACGCGCCGACGCCTCGGGCCCGGCCTCCGCACGCGTGCGGAGCTGCGCACACGTTCGGGCCGGGCCCCGGGCCGGCATGGTCGGTCGGTTCCGGGTTCGATCACGGTGTCGGGCGAACGGTCCTGCGCCCTCCGCCCAGTTCCCTCGATTCCCGGTACCGCGCCGGTCAGTCCTCGGCGGGCGGTTCGGCCGCCGTCTTCCTGGCCGCGGCGGAAGCGGTGGTCTTCCTGGCCGTGGTCTTCTTCGCCGCCGTCTTCTTGGCCGCCGAAGTGGTGGTCTTCTTGGCCGCCGTCTTCTTCGCGGTCGTCGACTTGGCGGCCGTCTTGGTGGCCGTCTTCTTCGCCGTGGTCTTGTTGGCGGTCTTCTTCGCCGTCTTCTTGGCGGGGCCCTTGGCCCGCTTCTCGGCGAGGAGCTCGAAGCCGCGCTCGGGGGTGATCGTCTCGACGCTGTCGCCGGAGCGCAGGGTGGCGTTGGTCTCGCCGTCGGTGACGTAGGGACCGAAGCGGCCGTCCTTGATCACTGCGGGCTTGCCGCTGACCGGGTCCTCGCCGAGTTCCTTCAGCGGGGGCTTGGCCGCGGCCCGCCCGCGCTGCTTGGGCTGGGCGTAGACGGCCAGCGCCTCGTCCAGGGTGATGGTGAAGAGCTGGTCCTCCGACTGGAGCGACCGCGAGTCCGTGCCCTTCTTCAGGTACGGACCGTAGCGGCCGTTCTGCGCGGTGATCTCCACACCCTCGGCGTCCGTGCCGACCACGCGGGGCAGCGACATCAGCCGGAGGGCGTCCTCGAGCGTGACGGTGTCCAAGGACATCGACTTGAACAGCGAGGCCGTCCGCGGCTTGACCGCGTTCTTGCCGGTCTTCGGCGTGCCCTCGGGCAGCACCTCGGTGACGTAGGGGCCGTAGCGGCCGGCCTTGGCGACGATGGGGCGGCCGGTCTCCGGGTCCTGGCCCAGCTCGCGGTCACCGCTCGGCTGGGCGAGCAGTTCCTCGGCGAGCTCGACGCTCAGCTCGTCCGGCGCCAGGTCCTCGGGGACGTCGGCACGCTGGTGGTTCTCGGCGTCCTTCTCCCCGCGCTCCACGTAGGGCCCGTAGCGGCCGACCCGGAGCACGATGTCGTTGCCGACCGGGAACGAGGACACCTCACGGGCGTCGATGGCGCCGAGATCGGTGACCAGTTCCTTCAGACCGCCGAGGTGGTCGCCGTCGCCGTTTCCGGCGTCGGCGGCGCCGCTCCCGGCCGTCCCGCCGCCGGCCTCGCCGAAGTAGAAGCGCCGGAGCCACGGCACCGACTCCGCCTCGCCGCGGGCGATGCGGTCGAGGTCGTCCTCCATGCGGGCGGTGAAGTCGTAGTCGACCAGGCGGCCGAAGTGCTTCTCCAGCAGGTTGACCACGGCGAAGGAGAGGAAGGACGGCACCAGGGCCGTGCCCTTCTTGAAGACGTAGCCGCGGTCGAGGATGGTGCCGATGATCGACGCGTAGGTCGACGGACGGCCGATCTCACGCTCTTCCAGCTCCTTGACCAGCGACGCCTCGGTGTAGCGGGCGGGCGGCTTGGTGGAGTGGCCGTCGGCGGTGATCTCCTCGGCGGTCAGCGGGTCGCCCTCGGAGACCTGCGGCAGCCGGCGCTCACGGTCGTCGAGCTCGGCGTTCGGGTCGTCGGCGCCCTCCACGTAGGCCTTCATGAAGCCGTGGAAGGTGATCGTCTTGCCGGAGGCGCTGAACTCGGCGTCCCGGCCGTCCGAAGCGGTGCCGCCGATCCGGACGGTGACCGAGTTGCCGGTCGCGTCCTTCATCTGGGAGGCGACCGTGCGCTTCCAGATCAGCTCGTAGAGCCGGAACTGGTCGCCCGTGAGGCCAGTCTCGGCGGGGGTGCGGAAACGGTCGCCGGAGGGGCGGATCGCCTCGTGCGCCTCCTGCGCGTTCTTGACCTTGCCGGCGTACGTCCGGGGCTTGTCCGGCAGGTACTGGGCGCCGTACAGCTGCGTCACCTGGGCCCGGGCCGCGGCGACCGCGGTCTCCGACAGGGTCGTGGAGTCCGTACGCATGTAGGTGATGAAGCCGTTCTCGTACAGCTTCTGCGCGATCTGCATCGTCGCCTTGGCGCCGAAGCCCAGCTTGCGGCTGGCCTCCTGCTGCAGCGTCGTCGTCCGGAAGGGCGCGTACGGGGAGCGGCGGTAGGGCTTGGACTCGACCGAGCGGACCTCGAACCGCGTGCTCTCCAGCGCGGCGGCCAGGGCGCGGGCGCCGGTCTCGTCGAGGTGGAGGACGTTGGCCGTCCGGGCCTGGCCCAGGGAGTCGAAGTCACGGCCCTGCGCGACCCGGACGCCGTCGACCGAGGCGAGACGGGCCGTCAGGGAGGACGGGTCGGACGGGTCGCCGGATCCGGCGGCGCCGGTGGCGGACGTGAAGGTGCCGGTGAGGTCCCAGTACTCGGCGGAACGGAACGCGATGCGCTCGCGCTCCCGCTCGACCACCAGACGCGTCGCCACGGACTGGACACGCCCGGCCGACAGGCGCGGCATGACCTTCTTCCACAGCACGGGGGAGACCTCGTAGCCGTAGAGACGGTCCAGGATGCGCCGGGTCTCCTGGGCGTCGACCAGCTTCTTGTTCAGCTCGCGCGGGTTGCGCACGGCCTGCTGGATCGCGTCCTTGGTGATCTCGTGGAAGACCATCCGCTTGACGGGAACCTTGGGCTTGAGCACCTCCTGCAGGTGCCAGGCGATGGCCTCGCCCTCGCGGTCCTCATCGGTCGCGAGGAAGAGCTCGTCGGACTCCCGCAGGAGGTCCTTCAGCTTCTTGACCTGCGCCTTCTTGTCGGCGTTCACGACGTACACGGGCTGGAAGTCGTGTTCGACGTCCACGCCGAGACGCCGTACCTCACCGGTGTACTTCTCGGGCACCTCCGCGGCGCCGTTGGGAAGGTCGCGGATGTGCCCGACGCTCGCCTCGACGATGTAGCCAGGGCCGAGGTAGCCCTTGATCGTCTTCGCCTTGGCAGGCGACTCGACGATGACGAGTCGGCGGCCGCCCTGTGCGGTCTCGCTGGTCGGGGACAACTTCTGCTCTTCTCTCCGGTCGACGCGGGGTCTTCCCCTGAGTGCTCCGACACCCAGGGTTCGGGTCTGGTGACGCTGCGGAGTGTGACGGTACATGCCGCCCCCGTGTCAAACGGGAAAAGCCCGCAACGGCCACTCGAACGGTAACCCGACTACCGCCATTCCTGCCGCCCGGACTCCCGAGCCGACCCGGGAACCGCCGGGCGCGCGGGCCCGTCCGGCCTTCCGGCCTGGGACGACGTCGCCATCCGGCGTCCCCGTGCGGCCACGCTTTCAATCGGCGCGCCCCGCCCAGGCCCGGCAGGACTCCGGATCAGGCCCGGCAGGTCGCCGGACCAGGCCCGCTCAGGGGCTCGGCCCGCTCGGACGGGTCGGACTCCTGTGAACGGATCGGGCCCGCTCAGGCGGCTCGGCGCCTCAGGCCGGCTCGACCCGTCCAGGCGGCTCGGCACCTCAGGCCGGTTCCAGGAAGCCCTGCTCGATCAGCAGCCTGATCTGCGCCGGGGTGCGGTCGCGCAGCATCACCGGGTCCTCACCCATGAGCTGGGCGATGGCGTCCAGGATCCGGCCCGCACTGAGCGATCCGTCACACACTCCCGCGAACCCGGCCCCGACGGTGTCCACCCTGGTGGCCCGGCGCATGCCCCTGTTCTGCCGCAGCACGACGTGCTCCGGGTCCTCGGCGCCGGGCAGGCCGACCTGTTCCTGGACCACCTCACCGGCCAGCCTGAAGTGGGCCCCGAGCAGGCCGGCGTCGTCGGTGGCACGGAGGTAGTCCACCCGCTCGAAGTGGGCGCGGACCGTGTCGCCGAGCGGCTGCTCGACGGGGTGCGGCCATTCCTCGATGGTGATCGAGGGCTCGCTCTCGGCCGCCGCGCTCCGACGGAGCGTGATCCAGCCGAATCCGACCGACCTGACGTCCCGCGCCTCGAACTCGTCCAGCCAGGCGTCGTACCGGGACTGGTACTCGGCCGGGTCGCCCTGGTGGTCCCCGGCGTCGCGCAGCCAGAGCTCGGCGTACTGGGTGATGTCCTGGACCTCGCGCTGGACGATCCAGGCGTCGCAGCCCCACGGCACCCAGGAGGACAGCCGGGCCTGCCAGTCCTCGCCGTCCACGTGCTCCCAGTTGGCGAGGAACTGGGCGAAGCCGCCCTCGTTCAGCCGGGCCCCGGACTGCTGGACCAGCGTGCGGCACAGGTCGTCGCCGCGCATCCCGCCGTCCCGGTAGGTGAGCCTGGCTCCCGGGGAGATCACGAAGGGCGGGTTCGAGACGATCAGGTCGTACGTGTCGTTCTCCGGAAGCGGCTCGAACAGCGAGCCTTCCCGCAGGTCGGCCGCGGGGGCACCGGACAGCGCCAGGGTCAGCGCGGTCACGTGGAGGGCGCGGGGGTTCAGGTCGGTGGCGGTCACCCGGGTGGCGTGCCCCGTCGCGTGCAGTGCCTGGATTCCCGAGCCCGTGCCGAGGTCCAGGGCGGAGGCCACCGGGGTTCGGACCGTGATGCCGGCCAGGGTGGTCGAGGCGCCGCCGACACCGAGCACCACGCCCTCGTCCTTGCTGCCGATGCCACCGGCGCCGCCGACCGCGCACCCCAGGTCCGAGACGATGAACCAGTCCTCGCCGTCCGACCCTCCGTAGGGCCGGATGTCGACGGTGGCGGCGATCTCGTCCCCAGCGGTCGCTCGCAGCCATCCGGCGTCCAGGGCGTCCTCCAGCGGCAGCACCCCGGCCACCCGCTCACGGGTCACCGGCTGCTGGAGGAGGAACAGGCGGACCAGTATCTCCAGTGCCGTCTCGCCGCGCGTGGCGCGCAGCGCCGGGACGGTCTCGGCCCGCGCCAGCGCCGCGTAGGCCGGGGCGCCGAGCAGGTCGAGCAGTCCGTCGGCGGTGAAGTCCGCCGCTAGCAGGGCTTCGCGCAGGCGTGCCGCGGAGTCCGGACGGTCGGCGGCCGGCAGGCCGGACAGAGCCGAAGGCCTGGCGTCCGAGGACCTGGCGTCCGAAGGCCCGGTGCCCGGTCGCCGGGTGTCCGAGGAATGCGTGTCGGGCTGGGGTGACTGGCTGACGTTGCTCACCGTCCCATTGTCACCGCTTGTGCCGAACCGGCACGCCGCCTGTGGACGGCGGCGGCCGCCACCGGGCCCGGTCTGTGGACAAGCCCACGCACGCTCGACGGGACGTCAGCCTCCTGGGTGAACTCCTGCTCCGCGCCCCCGCTCCTGACCTGGCGGACGCAGAACTCCCCGTGGCACAGGGCCGTCCGGGAGCGAGCTCCCCAGGGCCGAGCGTCAGGCGTCCGGGCTCGCCCCGGTGCCTCCGTCGGCCTTGCAGCTCGCCTGGCCGCGCATGGCCTCGCCGACCTCGCCCTCCTCCAGGCGCTTCAGCGCGTCGCTTCCGCTGCCGCTGAGCTTCTGGAGTTCGGTGCCGATCTCCTTGAGTCCGTCGGCGAACTCCGCCTGGTCGTCCGTCTTCAGCTTGTCGACCTGGTTCTTCAGGCCGGCGTAGGAGTCGGCGATGGAGTTGAGCTCCTTCACCGCGTCCTTCTGCTTCTTCTCACCGTTCTCCACAGCGGGCGGCCCGGCCCGGTCGATCACGCGGCCGATCTGCCGGTAGGCGTCGGACATGTCCTGGAAGGCCTTGGAGTCGGTCTCCTTGACGTCCTTCGGCGGCGCCTTGTCGGAACTCTCCTCCTGGATGGAGGCGTTGGCCGCCTGGATCTTCTTGGCCTGAGGCTGCACACCGTCACAGACCTTCTTGGCCCAGGCGTCGAGTTCTTCGCTGTTGTCGTCACCGCAACCGGACAGCGTCAGCATCAGTGCCGCACCGCCGACCAGGACGGTCGCGAGCTTCTTCTTCACCGGGTCGGTCCCTTCCGTCGCTCTCGGCCCCGGAACATACACGCCGAGCCCGGGCCAGACGGAGTGCGACCATCCGATTTATGGCATATTGACTCCTTTTGCATCAGCGAGAGAAGATTCACGACCACATTCGGGCAAGCTCCTGCACAGGACGGGCACAAGTGCTCGTTGGAAGGGAGAACGACAGGCCGTCAGGGCACGGGACCCGCAACGGCGTCCTGCGTGTCGCCCATCGCGATGCCGCGCCGCCGGGACACCCACACCGCGGCCACGACCACCGCCAGCGCCGACACGGCGATCGCCGCCCGCAGCCCGGTGTTGGCGCCGGAGCCGTAACCGAGCTGGATCACCGCCGGCGCGATCAGCAGAGCCACCAGGTTCATCACCTTGAGCAGCGGGTTGATGGCCGGGCCGGCGGTGTCCTTGAAAGGGTCCCCCACCGTGTCGCCGATGACGGTGGCCTCGTGGGCCTGGCTTCCCTTACCTCCGAAGTTGCCGTCCTCCACCAGCTTCTTGGCGTTGTCCCAGGCGCCGCCGGAATTGGCCAGGAACACCGCCATCAGGGTGCCCGCGCCGATCGCCCCGGCCAGGAACGCCGCGAGCGCACCGACCCCGAGAGTGAACCCGACGGCGACCGGGGCGGTCACGGCCAGCAGGCCTGGCGTGGCGAGTTCGCGCAGGGCGTCCCGGGTGCAGATGTCGACGACCCGTCCGTACTCCGGCTTCTCGGTCCGGTCCATGATCCCGGGCCGCTCCCGGAACTGCCGCCGCACCTCGTGGACCACCGCCCCGGCCGACCGGGAGACCGCGTTGACCGCGAGGCCGGAGAAGAGGAAGACGACCGCGGCGCCCACGATCAGTCCGACCAGGTTGTTGGGCTGGGTGATGTCCGTGATCAGCGTGAGGGGGGCGTCGGGTCCTGAGAGCTTCTCGCCCACCTCGCGCGCGCCGGTGACCACGGCGTCGCGGTAGGACCCGAAGAGAGCCGCCGCGGCCAGCACCGCGGTGGCGATGGCGATGCCCTTGGTGATCGCCTTGGTGGTGTTGCCCACCGCGTCGAGATCGGTCAGCACCTGGGCACCGGGGCCCTCCACGTCACCGGACATCTCCGCGATGCCCTGCGCGTTGTCGGAGACCGGACCGAAGGTGTCCATGGCGACGATCACGCCGACCGTGGTGAGCAGGCCGGTGCCGGCGAGGGCGACCGCGAACAGGGCGAGCATCACCGAGGCGCCGCCCAGCAGGAAGGCCCCGTACACGCCGAGCGCGATCAGCAGGGCGGTGTAGACGGCGGACTCCAGGCCGATCGCCACCCCGGCCAGGATCACGGTGGCCGGTCCGGTCAGGGAGGTACGGCCGATGTCGCGCACGGGCCGGCGGCCGGTCTCCGTGAAGTAGCCGGTGAGCTGCTGGATCAGCGCGGCCAGCACGATGCCGATGGCCACGGCCACCAGGGCCAGCACCCGCGGATCGCCGGACCTGCCGCTGACGGCCTGGTCGGTCACCCCGTCCAGTTCGGCGTAGGAGGAGGGCAGGTAGACGAAGACGGCGATCGCGACGAGGACCAGCGAGACCACCGCCGAGACGAAGAAGCCCCGGTTGATGGCGCTCATGCCACTACGGTCGGTGCGGCGCGGGGCCACCGTGAAGATGCCGATCATCGCGGTCAGCACCCCGATCGCCGGGACCATCAGCGGAAAGGCGAGTCCGGCGTCGCCGAACGCCGCCTTGCCGAGGATCAGCGCGGCCACCAGGGTCACCGCGTACGACTCGAAGAGGTCGGCCGCCATGCCCGCGCAGTCACCCACGTTGTCCCCGACGTTGTCGGCGATGGTCGCCGCGTTCCGCGGATCGTCCTCGGGGATGCCCTGCTCCACCTTGCCGACCAGGTCGGCGCCGACGTCGGCGGCCTTGGTGAAGATGCCGCCGCCGACGCGCATGAACATGGCGATCAGCGCGGCGCCGAGACCGAAGCCCTCCAGCACCTTCGGGGCGTCTGCCGCGTACACCAGCACCACGCACGCGGCGCCCAGCAGCCCCAGCCCCACGGTGAACATGCCCACCACACCCCCCGTGCGGAAGGCGATGCGCATGGCCGCGCGGGTCGCCGCGGCCGTGCTCTTCTCGTCCACGGCGTCCCGGGCGGCGGCCGCCACCCGCACGTTGGTGCGCACGGCCAGCCACATGCCGATGTACCCGGTGGCCGCCGAGAAGGCCGCGCCGATCAGGAAGAACACCGACCGGCCGATGCGCTGCCCCCAGTCGTCCGCGGGCAGCAGGAGGAGCAGGAGGAAGACGGCGACGGCGAAGACCGCGAGGGTGCGCAACTGCCGGGTCAGATACGCCTTGGCGCCCTCCTGCACGGCCGCGGCGATCCGCCTCATGCTCTCGGTTCCCTCACCGGCCACGAGCACCTGGCGCACCAGCACCCCGGCCACCGCCAGAGCCAGCAGGGCCACCACGGCGATCACCGCGACGATCACCCGGTTGCCGTCGGTCAGCACCGCGGCGAGCTCGACCTGGCCGACGTGCCCGTCGGCCGCGGAAACGAGGGAAAGCCCCGCCATGCGTCCTCCTCCGCTCTTCAGAGCAGCGTCACACGAACGCGACGGAGGCGCACATCAGGGATGAATCGGACGGGACCGGAGTGGCCGCCCGGGGAAAAGCGGAAGCGAAGAGAGTGATCAGGCGCGAGCGGTGGGCCAGGTCATCCTGATCAGACCGCCTTCGGAACCGGCACTGACCTCGAGGTCGTCGACCAGGCCGGAGATCACGGCGAGGCCCATCTGGTCCTCCTCGGTCTCCGCCGCGTCGAGCACCGCCGGCGACAGGCCGGAGACGGCGTCCACGGAGGTCGTACGGGGAGCGTCGTCGGCCACCTCGATGGAGAACAGCTTCTCCTCGTCGGTCAGCGCGATCCGCACCGGCGTGCCGAGCCCGCTGCCGCGGTGCAGACCCACGGCACGGGAGCACGCCTCGCCGACGGCCAGGCGGACCTCGTCGAGAACCGCCTCGTCCACACCGGCTCGGCGCGCCACCGCGGCCGCCACCAGCCGGGCCGTCCGGACATGCGCCGGCAGCGGGCTGATGAGGAGTTCAACGGTGGCCATGCATCCCCCTCCGAACTACGGTCCTGCTCCCGGAGGGCATGCCGGAACACCGACCCGCCCTCCCGATGGTCGTCCGCCCCGGGCCTGGACCCGGGGCGGCACGTGTCAGTCGGTGGCCGCTACCGCTTCCTCGACCGACGTGTGGATCGGGAAGACCTTGGTCAGGCCGGTGATCCGGAAAATCTTCAGAATGCGCTCCTGGTTGCACACCAGGCGGAGCGAGCCCTCATGGGCGCGCACCCGCTTCAGGCCGCCGACCAGTACGCCGAGCCCGGTGGAGTCGAGGAAGTCCACGCCCTCCATGTCGACGACGAGGTGGAAGCTCCCGTCGTTCACCAGCTCGACCAGCTGCTCGCGCAGCTTGGGCGCGGTATATACGTCGATTTCACCACCGACCTCGACGACCGTGCGATCGCCGACGGTACGGGTCGACAGGGACAGGTCCACGGATCCTCCAGCACCTTGCTATCGAGCGGTCGCCCCTCGGGACACCTGGCGGAATCCCCGGGACTGTTCGCCAGCCGCGATGGCATTCAATCACTTACCGGCAGGCGCGCACGACGCCTTGGGTCCATTGTCCTTCCAGCCGGTGACACACTCGGTGCCGATGGCTGAGAATCACCGATCCGGTCGAACCCGGACGGACACTGCTTCCCGCCCCTCGCCGGGCACGATTCTGGACCGGCTCGCCGGGGGTCCGGATCGCGCTGCGCGCATCACTCATACGGAGCACCTGCCCCCTCGTGCGGGTCGGCATGCCGTCTGGCCGCACGAGATCCGGGAAGAAGTTCTTTCAGCGGTCCGCGAACACGGCATCGAGCACCCATGGGCCCACCAGGCACGGGTCGCCGAGCACGCCCTGGACGGCGAGTCGGTCGTGGTCGCCACCGGTACCGCTTCCGGCAAGTCGCTGGCGTACCTGGTGCCCGCCCTCTCCGCCCTGCTGGACGGCGCCGAGGCGCCCAACGGCCGCGGCGCGACCGCCCTCTACCTGGCGCCCACCAAGGCACTCGCCGCCGACCAGCACCGCGCCGTGCGGGAACTGGCCGAACCGCTCGGGACCAAGGTGCGCCCGGCCGTGTACGACGGCGACACACCGGTCGAGGAGCGGGAGTGGGTCCGGCAGTACGCGAACTACGTGCTGACCAATCCGGACATGCTGCACCGCGGGATCCTGCCGTCCCATCCCCGCTGGTCCTCCTTCCTGCGGGCGCTGCGGTACGTGGTGATCGACGAGTGCCACACCTACCGGGGCGTCTTCGGGTCGCACGTCGCCCAGGTGCTGCGCCGCCTGCGCCGGCTCTGCGCCCGGTACGGCTCCTCCCCCGTGTTCCTGCTGGCCTCCGCCACGGCCGCGGAGCCAGCCCAGGCCGCACGGCGGCTCACCGGCCTGCCGGTGATCGAGGTGGCCGACGACGCCTCCCCCCGCGGCGAGCTGCTGTTCGCGCTCTGGGAGCCTCCGCTGACCGAACTCCAGGGCGAGAAGGGCGCGCCGGTACGCCGCACGGCCACCGCGGAGACGGCCGATCTCCTCACCTCGCTCACCCAGCAGGGCGTGCGGACCGTGGCGTTCGTCCGATCGAGGCGCGGGGCGGAGCTGATCTCGGTCATCACCCAGGAGCGACTGGCCGAAAAAGATCGTTCACTGGCCGGGCGTGTCGCGGCGTACCGGGGTGGCTATCTGCCCGAGGAACGGCGCGCGCTGGAACGCGCGCTCCACTCCGGGGAGCTGCTGGGGCTCGCCGCGACCACCGCCCTGGAGCTCGGGGTCGACGTCTCCGGCCTCGACGCCGTCCTGATCTGCGGCTACCCCGGCACCCGCGCCTCCCTCTGGCAGCAGGCGGGGCGTGCCGGGCGCACCGGGCAGGGCGCCCTCGCGGTACTGGTGGCTCGTGACGACCCCCTGGACACCTTCCTGGTGCATCACCCGGAGGCGCTGTTCGACCGTCCGGTGGAGTCGACCGTGCTGGACCCGGACAACCCGTACGTGCTGGCACCCCACCTGTGCGCCGCCGCCGCGGAGCTCCCGCTGACCGACGAGGACCTCGAGCTCTTCGGCCCGGCGACCGCGGACCTCATGCCGCAACTGGAGGCCGCGCGACTGCTGCGCCGCCGCGCCCGGGCCTGGCACTGGACCCGCAGGGAGCGGGCGGCCGACCTGGCGGACATCCGCGGTGAGGGCGGCCGGCCCGTGCAGGTCGTCGAGGCCGGCACGGGGCGGCTGCTCGGCACCGTCGACGCCGGGGCGGCCCACACATCGGTCCACGAGGGCGCGGTGCACCTGCACCAAGGGCTCACCTACCTGGTCCGGGAACTCGACCTGGAGACGTCCGTCGCCCTCGTCGAGCGCGCCGACCCGCCGTACACGACCGTCGCCCGGGACACCACCGCCATCGCCGTCCTGTCCACCGACACGGAGATCCCCTGGGGCGAGGGGAGGCTCTGCTTCGGGTCGGTCGAGGTGACCAACCAGGTGGTGTCCTATCTGCGACGACGGCTGATCACCGGAGAGGTGCTGGGCGAGACCAAGCTGGATCTGCCTCCGCGGACGCTGCGCACCCGTGCCGTCTGGTGGACCGTCACGGAGGACCAGCTCGATGCCGCACGCATCTCCCCGGAGATCCTGGGCGGCGCCCTGCACGCCGCCGAGCACGCCTCCATCGGCATGCTGCCGCTCTTCGCCACCTGCGACCGCTGGGACATCGGCGGGGTCTCCGTTCCTCTGCATCCGGACACGCTGCTTCCCACGGTCTTCGTGTACGACGGTCATCCGGGTGGCGCGGGGTTCGCGGAGCGGGCGTTCCACACCGCGCGGGAGTGGCTGCGGGCGACCCGGGAGGCGATCGCGTCCTGCGAGTGCGAGGCGGGGTGTCCGTCGTGCATCCAGTCCCCGAAGTGCGGCAACGGCAACGAGCCGCTGCACAAGCGGGGGGCGGTACGGCTGCTGACCGAGCTGCTGCGGGGGGCTCCGGCGAAAGCGCCGGGAGGGTCGCCCGGCGGCGAGGCGAGGTAGCGGCGCCGGGGCTGTGCCGTGCGCCCCCTCGCCTTGTCTCGCCGCGGCGGCGGCCGGGCCCGTGCTCGCCCCGGCCCGCGCCCTTTGCCCGGCTGAGGATCCGTACCGAGGGCTGTCGGCGGGCACCCGCCCCGCGTGAGCCCGCACGCAGTCGCCCAGCCGCGCACCCGCCCACTGCTGCGGGCGGTCGGGCAGTCGGGCAGTCGGGCGGGCGGCCGGGCGGTCGGGCGGTCGGGCGGTCGGGCGGTCGGGCGGTCGGGCGGCGCAGGGTGGCCCTGCGTTAACGGCACCCTCACGGCAGCGCGGGAGCCGACAGGCGGCTTGCCGAGCCCAGGGCCCGCAGGCCCCACGATCGCGGGGCCTGCGGAGCCGGGAGGGCCGGGACAGCCGGATCCGAAGGAACTGGCGGATCCGAGGAGCGCCGCAGACCCGCGGGGGCCGGCAGATGCGAGGGGGCCGACGTGCCCGAGGGGGCCGACGTGCCCCAAGGGACCCGCGGAAGCCGGGGCGGCGTCCCCCGGGGCGGTGGAGGAGGTGACGGGGCCGGTGGGCCCGCTCTGGCGCGGGAGGTGGCTGCGAAGGGGCCGTGACCGGCGGCCACGACCACGTCGGCCACCTCGCCGGTGATCCCGCACCGGACCAGCCGAACCCGCTGGGCCTCGGCCACCCGGTCGGCCTGGAGGCACGCGGCCGCCGGCCCGTCCGGCCAGTGCCCCGCCGCGGCGAGTGCCGCCAGGTCGGCCCCCGCGGCGGCCCGGTGCCGCACCAGCACCACCTCGCTCATGGCGAGGACCGCCGCGAAGACCACGCAGAGCGCGCAGATCGCCCCGCCCGCCCAGACCGTGGCCGACCCCCGGTCGTCGCGGCACATCATGGCCCCGCTCCGACGGTCTCCTCGGCGAGGGCGACCGCCTCGTGCCGCACCTCGAACGGCAGGGCCCCGGCGCCCGGCGGGCGGGCCACCACGCCCACCCGCACCAGGCCACCGCTCCGGGCGACCGTCACCCGCGCGCCGTCCGGAGCCGCGCGCCGGACCACGGCCAACACCGCCTCCTCGGGGTCCTGACGGGCCGCGGCCCGGGCGCCCGCCCGGGCCGCGTCCACACACTGGATCTGCGCGGCGGTCGCCAGCAGGGCCCACACCAGCGCCATCCCGAAGAGGACCAGCACCGGCAGGGTCACCGCGGTCTCCGCGGTCACCATCCCGCTCTGCCGGTCCCGCACCGGCCGCCGCGCCGCCTCAGGGCCCTCCATCGAGCGCCTTCTTCACCAGCTGCTGCAGTTCCGTGTTGACCTGGCCGCTGGTCACCACCTTGTAGAGCACCGCTGCGAAGGCCACCGCCGCGACGATGCCCATCGCGTACTCCGAGGTGACCATGCCCGCGTCCCCGCGGCCCGCCTCTACCCGGCAGACCAGGTACAGGAGCCGGTTCCGCAGCCGGCGCGCCCGTCGTGTCATGTTCCGCATTTCGTCCTCCAGGTGTCGTTCTGTTGGTCGGTTCCTCACTGACCGCCGCACCGTCGCGGCGGAGTCGTTCACGGGCCTGCGCCGAGGGCGCCGTCGGCCAGGCCGATCACCACCGGGAGCACCCCGACGGTGATGAAGGCGGGCAGGAAGCACAGGCCGACCGGCCCGGTGATCAGCACCCCCGCCTTCCGGGCCCGCCCCGTGGCGGCGCGGTCACCTGCCGCCCTGGCCTCGGCGGCCAGCCGCCCGGCAGGAGCGGCCGCCGGCAGACCGGACTCTCCCGCCCGTTCGATGAGCCGGGCGAGCGGCGCCGCGCCCGGTACCGCGGCCAGTCGCTGCCAGGCGGCCGCCGGTTCGCCTCCGAGCCGGACCTCCGCCGCGCCCTGCTCCAGGCGGCGGCCCAGCGGCCCTCCGAGGGCCTCGCCCACCGCCCGTGCGGCGACCACGGGGTCGGCGCCGGCCTCCACACAGGCGGCCAGCAGGTCGGCGGCGAGCGGAAGCTGTGCCGCAGCCCGGTGGGCCGTCCGGTCCGCGCCGGCCTCGCGGGCCGCCCACCGTCCGAGCCGCTGCCGCAGGCAGAGCCCGGTCACCACGCCCACCGCCAGGCCCGGTAGTCCTCCGACGAGCAGCCAGCCCACCGCGACCGCGCCCAGGACCGCGGCCCGGCGCCGCGCTGTCTCCCCGGCCCCCGGCCAGGACCGGACCGGCCCCGGCACCACCCCCGGCGCGGACGCGGGTCGCTGCAGCAGTGACGACGCCCGTCGACGCGTCCTCCGGGCACGGCGGTACTCCAGTCCGTGCCCCGCCGCCCAGCACAGCCCCGCCGTCGCTCCCAGCACCGTCACGGCGCCCGGCCAGGTCATGCCCCCTCCTCCGCGCCGCGCACGATCCACAGCGCCCACCGGACGCCCGCTGCCTCCAGCAGCCCACCCACCGCCAGGCACGCCAGCCCGGGCCCCGTGTGCAGCAGGACCCGCAGCGGGTCGGCCCCCAGCGCCGTCCCCAGAAGCAGCCCCAGTGCCGGGAGCCCGGCGAGCATCACGGTGGTGGCCCGGGCACCGGCCAGTTGGGACCGCAGGTCGGCGCGCCGGTCCCGTTCCGCGCGGAGCGCCGCGTCGAGCCGTTCCAGCCCGTCGGCCAGGCCCGCGCCCCGGTCCACCGCCACCTGCCAGCAGGCCGCCAGTCCGCGCAGCCCTTCCGCCCCGGGTGAGCGGGAGGCTCCGCCGAGCGCCCCCGCGACGTCTCCGCCGAACCGCGCCGCCGCGACCGCCGGGGCGAGCGCCCCGGCGAGCACCCCGGTCCCGTCCGCGCGGACCGCCACGGGAAGCGCCTCACCGGGTTGCCGTCCCGCCCGTACCTCGCCGGCCAGCGCGCCGCACAGGGCGATCACCGCCTCCGCCCGCAGGTCCCGTTCCCGCCGCCTGCCGGCGGCCCGCCGGGCCCGCCGTACCAGGGGCACGGCGGCCAGGCCCGCTGCCAGGGGCAGAGGTGACACTCCGAGCACTGCCACGGCTCCCCCGGCGGCCAGGACCCACCACTCGGCTCCAGGTCGCCTCTCCCCGGCCAGGAGCCTGCGAGCCCCCTCGCCGCGCACCGCCTCCCTGAGCCACGCCGCCCCACCGGCAGAACCGTGCCCCGCGCCACCGCCACCCCTGCCGACCACCGCTCGGGCCCGCCGAGCCACCGACCGGGGTCGCGACACCCACCAGGCTCCCGCCGCACAGAGGGCCGCGGCGACGGCCCACCCGCCCTCCGCGAGGGCCGTGCCGGGAACAGGGCTCACCACGTCACCCCCGCCGTGCTCCGGGCCGTCGGGCGGGCGGCCTCGGCACCGCCAGGCTCGCCGCCGTCCAGCAGCTCGACGAGCCGCGCCCATCCGCGTTCGGGGACGAAGGCCTGCTCGCTCCAGCGCAGGGCGGGAACCGTCCGCACCAGCCCGTCGGCGTCACGTTCGAGCACCCGCACCTCGGCGACGCGCCGGCGCCCACCGCGCTCGCGCACAAGGTGGATCACCACCGACAGCGCGGCGGCCAACTGGCTGTGCAGCGCGGCCCGGTCCAGCCCGGCCGCCGTCCCCAAAGCCTCCAGTCGGGCCGGAACGTCCGCGGCGGCGTTGGCGTGGACCGTGCCGCAGCCGCTGTGGCCGGTGTTCAGCGCGGCCAGCAGGTGCACCACCTCCGCCCCGCGCACCTCCCCCACCACCAGCCGGTCGGGGCGCATGCGCAGGGCCTGGCGCACCAGGTCCTCGAGCGTGACCAGGCCGGCACCCTCCTGGTTGGCCGGTCTGCTCTCCAGCCGCACGACATGGGGGTGGTCCGGCCGGAGCTCCGCCGAGTCCTCGGCCAGCACGATGCGTTCGGCCGGCCCGGTCAGGCCCAGCAGGGCGCTGAGAAGCGTGGTCTTGCCCGTACCGGTGCCTCCGCTGACGAGGAAGGACAGCCGGGCGTCGACCAGGGCCCGCAGCACGCCCTCACCGCTGGGCGGAAGCATGCCGGCCCGGGTCAGTTCGTCGAGGGTGAAGGCCCTGGGCCGGACGACCCGCAACGAGAGGCAGGCGCAGCCGACCGCGACCGGCGGGAGGACGGCGTGCAGTCGTGTGCCGTCCGGCAGCCGCGCGTCCACCCAGGGGCGGGCGTCGTCGAGGCGGCGTCCCGTGACGGAGGCCAGGCGTTGGGCCAGGCGCCGTACCGCGGCGGCGTCCGGGAAGACCACACCGGTCAGCTCCAGCCCCGATCCCCGGTCGACCCACACCCGGTCCGGCGCGGAGACCAGAACGTCCGTCACCTCAGGATCCTTGAGCAGTGGTTCCAGCGGGCCACTGCCCACCAGTTCGGACCGCAGCCGTACCGCCGCTCCCAGCACCTCGGCGTCTCCGAGAACCCGTCCGCCCCGCTCCCGCAGGGCTTGGGCCACCCGCGCCGGGGTGGGCTCGGCGCCGCTCTCGGCCAGCCAGCGGCGCACCCCGTCGAGGAGCTCCACCGCGGGCGGGGCGGCCTCGTCCTGGACGGTGCCCACCGGCCCGGCGTCCGTCCGCCCGGCGCTCATCGGCCGTCCGCCGATGCCGCCGCGCGGGCCCAGAACTGCCGGCAGAACCGGGACAGCGGGGCGCGGGGGGCCGCGCCGGGAGGCAGCGCCCCCGCCGCGGGTGGTCGCAGCGCCGGATCGACCGGCACCTCCCCGAGCAGCGGCAGTCCGAGCAGGCGGGCCACCTCCGGCGCGTCGAGGCCGGGAGCGTGAGGGCCGCGGACGGCGACCCGGAGGTCCCTCAGCACCATGCCGGCCATCGACGCCACCCGTCCGGCCGCGGCCACCGCCCGGATCTCGGCGGGCACCACCAGGACGCCCAGATCGAGCTGGGCGAGGATCTCGGCCACTCCCTCGTCGACCCGTCGCGGCAGGTCCACGACGACCGCCCCACCGCCCCTGCGGGCCGCCGCCAGCACCGCCCGGACGGCGTCCGGGGGGACGGTCACGCAGTCACCGCGGTCCCAGCTCAACACTCTCAGGGAGTGCAGGCTGGGCAAGGACTCCTCCAGTGCCCCACCGCCCAACCGACCCCGGGAGGAGGCGAAGGCGGGCCAGCGCAGGCCCTCGGCCGCCTCACCGCCGAGCAGCACGTCCAGCCCGCCGCCCAGCGGATCGGCGTCGACCAGCAGGGTGCGTACCCCGCCGCGGGCCGAGGTGACGGCGAGCGCGCAGGCCAGTGTGGAGGCCCCGGCACCGCCTCGCCCGCCGATGACGCCGACCGTCAGCGCGGGCCGGCCGACGCCCTCCACCACGTCGGCGATCCGGTCGGTGAGCCACTGCTCGCCGTCGGGCAGGACCAGCACGTGGTCCGCCCCGATCTCGACGGCACGCCGCCACACCTGAGGATCGTCCTGGTCCCGTCCGACCAGGACCACTCCGGGTCTACGGGGTGCCCCGCGCACCCGCCGTGCCGCGTCGTCGCCGATCAGGACGAGCGGTGCCGCTTCCCAGACGGACCGTCTGCCGGGTGGCCCGGGATGCACCTCCGGGGTCGCCCCGGCCGCGGCGCACAGCCGCAGGAGATCGTCGAGGAGCAAGGGGTCCTCGGTGAGGATGAGCGGTGCGCCCGCCCCGCGGCGGGCGCCGGGGGCCGGTGCCCCGGGGGTGGAACCGGTCATGACTGCTGCCTCCTGCCCGCCCGGAAGGTCGTGTCCCACCGGGCCGTGCGGTGTCGGAAGTGAGCGACGCGACCGGCACCGGGCGGCGATGCGTGGGCAGCGGGCCGTGATCCGGACGCGTCGGAATCACCGTGCGGCAGTCCTGAAAAAGAAGTGGATCTTGCCTTAAATCGGGGGACAACCCGGCGATTGTGAATATCGCCATCACCCCCACGAGCGAACGCGTCGGGAGCTGCCCCCTCGTCATCCCGCAAGCGCGTGCGGGAGAATCCCCAGAGCACTGCTTCGGTTACTCACCGTAACGCCGAGCGGACAGGCAAAAGGCGGCCGGGCACCCCGCGAAGGGGAGCCCGGCCGCCTCGTCCGGAGGGCGAAAAACCCGTCCGGACATGCGACGACCCCCGCCGGGGGGGAGAGCGGGGGTCGTCATCCACGATCCGACTCGGGGGGGAGGAGCCGGACCGGGTTAGCACGGTCGCGAACGATCCGTGACTTCCATGGTGTACCCGAGAGGCTTCTCAGGCAAACCCACGCGCCACACCTTACGCCGAATGGCTGCCCCCTATGCTCGCCCTTGTGGAAAACCACTCCTTGCCCCGCACAGCGGCCTTCTTCGACCTGGACAAGACGGTCATTGCGAAGTCGAGCACGCTCACCTTCGGCAGGTCCTTCTACCAAGGTGGACTGATCAACCGCCGTGCCGCTCTGCGCACGGCGTACACCCAGTTCGTCTTCCTCGCCGGCGGCGCCGACCACGAGCAGATGGAACGCATGCGGAGGTACCTCTCCGCCATGTGCCGTGGATGGGACGTCCAGCAGGTCCGGGACATCATCGCCGAGACCCTGCACGACCTCATCGACCCGATCATCTACGACGAGGCCGCCTCCCTGATCGAGGAGCACCACATGGCCGGGCGTGACGTGGTGATCGTCTCCACGTCCGGCTCGGTGATGGTGGAGCCGATCGGGGAGATGCTGGGCGCGGACCGGGTGGTGGCCACCCGGATGGTGGTCGGCGAGGACGGCCGCTTCACCGGCGAGGTCGAGTACTACGCGTACGGCCCCACCAAGGCCCAGGCGATCCGGGAGCTCGCGGAGTCCGAGGGATACGACCTCGGCCGCTGCTACGCGTACAGCGACTCCGCCACCGACCTGCCCATGCTCGAGACGGTGGGGCACCCGCACGCCGTCAACCCGGACCGGACGCTGCGCCGGGAGGCCCTGGCCCGGGACTGGCCGATCCTCGACTTCCACCGCCCGGTGCGGCTGAAGCAGCGGCTGCCCACCTTCACCACGCCGTCCCGCCCGGTACTGGTCGCGGCGGCGACGGTGGGAGCGGCCGCGGCCGCGGCCCTGGTCTGGTACGCCAGCCGCCGGCGGTCGGCCACGGTCTGACTCCGTAGCCCGTGAGATCCGCGGTGCCCCCGCGACCTGATGGCCGCTGGTCGGAGGGCTCCGGACACGGCCGTCGCGGCGAGCACGCGCACCGGATGCCCAGCAGTTCGGGCCAGGGGTTCACATAAGCGACGGAACAGGAGTACAAAGGACTTAACGGCCCGCGAGACCAAGGACATCCGACGGGATGACCTTCGCAACGCAATGGCCCCACGGACCGGAGCATGAAACACCGGGCACCCACGCGACGTCGACCCGTCGATTACGGGCCAGCCGCACCAGGCCACGGGACAAAGTTCCCGGCCTGATGGGCAGCTTACGAGGACGCTTGGTAACCCGGCCGGACATGCGAGCGGCGGCACGATGACTCGTGCCGCCGCAACCCTTTCCCCGGTACTGTCGGCCGCTTCCGCCCGTCAGGCGGCGCCTCGCTGCAGCGCCTCGCAGACCGCGGTGGATTCACGCGCTCCCAGTTCGACCGCCTTGCCGCAGTGGGCGATCCAGGTCGCCATCCCCTCGGGGGTCGCCGACACGTAGCCGTCCAGCGCCGCGCGGTAGGCCGCCCGTCCGAGCTCGGCGTGCCCCACCTCCGCGGGGCAGATCGACTTCGGGTCGAGACCACTGCCCACCAGCACGATCCGCTCCGCCGCCCGGGCCACCAGGCCGTTGTGGGAGCGGAAGGGGCGGAGCGCGAGGATCTCGCCGTGCACGACGGCGGCCTTGACCAGTGCGGGCGCGGAGCCGCCGTCGATGATCAGCCGCGAGAGCCCGTCCAGCCGCCCGGCCATCTCGTCGGCGTCGGGCAACGGCAGTTCGATCAACGGCTCGTCGACCGTCTCCCCGCCCAGCCGGGGACGCCCGACGTCGTCGCCCTGCCCGGCGGCGGCCACCAAGTGCAGACGGGCCAGGACCCGCAGCGGCGACTGCCGCCAGATGGAGAGCAGTTGGCCCGCCTCGGCGGTGAGCCGCAGGGCGGCGCCCACCACCCGGGCGTCGTCGTCACCGCTGAAGTCGGTCCTGCGCCTGACCTCCTCCAGGGCCCAGTCGGCCCCGGCGAGCGCGGCGGACCCGCGCGATCCGCGCAGAGCCGCTTCGGAGGTGATCTCGTTGCTGCGGCGGCGCATGATGCGGTGGCCGTAGACCCGGTCGACGTACGTGCGGACGGACTCCACGGAGTCGGCCACGCCGGGAAGCGAACCCAGGGCCGCGAGCGGGTCGGCGGACGCGCCAGTCGTACTCATGAGTACGACATTACGCGCCCTCACGCCGCCCCACCCTGCCCGGCCCGGGGTCCACCGGGGCAAGTGACGGAGACGGACGGGACTTGACCTTTCGCCCTACGGGGCGGGTTCCGGCGGAAACCCCACGATGGAGTGGTTCGTCACCAGCGATCGTCATGGATCTGCCACGCACCGGAGCGGGCGCACTACGCTAGGTGAACATGAAAATTGCTTTCGTTGGCAAGGGCGGCAGCGGCAAGACGACCCTGTCCTCCTTGTTCGTCCGTCACCTCGCCGCATCACAGGCGCCGGTCATCGCCGTGGACGCCGACATCAACCAGCACCTCGGCGCCGCTCTCGGACTGGACGAGACGGAGGCCGCCGCGCTGCCCGCGATGGGCCAGCACCTGCCGCTCATCAAGGACTACCTGCGCGGAACCAATCCCCGGATCGCATCGGCCGAGGCGATGATCAAGACGACTCCGCCCGGCGAGGGCTCCCGGCTGCTGCGGGTGCGGGAGGACAACCCTGTCTACGCGGCCTGCGCCCGTCCGGTCGAGCTCGACGGGTCCACGGTCCGGCTGATGGTCACCGGCCCGTTCACCGAGGCCGACCTCGGGGTCGCCTGCTACCACTCCAAGACCGGCGCGGTCGAGATGTGCCTGAACCACCTGGTCGACGGGCGGGACGAGTACGTGGTGGTGGACATGACGGCGGGCTCGGACTCGTTCGCCTCCGGGATGTTCACCCGCTTCGACATGACCTTCCTGGTCGCCGAGCCCACCCGCAAGGGCGTCTCGGTCTACCGTCAGTACAAGGAGTACGCCCGGGACTACGGGGTCGCACTCAAGGTCGTCGGCAACAAGGTGCAGGGCCCGGACGACCTGGACTTCCTGCGGGAGCAGGTCGGTGAGGACCTCCTGGTGACGGTCGGCCATTCGGACTGGGTGCGTGCCATGGAGAAGGGCAGGCCGCCCCGCTTCGACCGGCTGGAGCCGGAGAACAGGGCGGCCCTGGAGACGCTGCGCGGCGCCGCCGACGCCCGCTACGACGCCCGGGACTGGGGGCGCTACACGCGTCAGATGATCCACTTCCACCTTCGGAACGCCGAGTCCTGGGGGAACGCCAGGACCGGGACCGACCTGACACGGCAGGTGGATCCCGGTTTCGTGCTCGGTGAGCGGGTGGCCGAGCCGGCGTGAGCGCCGCTGGGGTGGCGTGAGCGCCGCTGGGGGTGCGGCCGCGGTCCTCCGGCCGCACCCCCGTCGGACCTGCTCGATCCGGCGGGCAGCGGAGTCTCGGAGGAGGTCCGGGCGCTCGGGTCAGCGACCGGCCGGAGCCGCCGAGGCGGCCACGGGGGACGCCGTGAAGCGCTGCCAGCCCTCCCTCGGTGCCTGCCCGATTCCCAAGGTCCGCAGCTTGGCGATCAACTGCGGGTCCTGCGCGTCCAGCCAGTCGGTCAGCTGCCGGAACGACACGCAGCGCACCTCGGGCTTGGTGCACACCTCCTTGACGACCTCCTCGACGGCCCGCATGTAGACGCCGCCGTTCCAGGACTCGAAGTGGTTGCCGATGATGACCGGCGCCCGGTTGCCCTCGTAGGAGCGGCGGAAGCCGGCCAGGAGGCCGTCCCGCATCTGGTCGCCCCACAGCTCCCGCATGGCCGGGTTGCCGCGGGTGCTGGTCCCGGACTGGTTGACCATGAAGTTGTAGTCCATGGAGATGGTCTCGAAGCTCCGGCCTGGCACCGGGACCATGTGCATCGACAGGTCCCACAGCCCGTCCTCGCGCTCCGGCCAGACCTGCTCGCGGACCCCGCTGGTGTCGTAGCGGAAGCCCAGCTCACGGGCGGCCGCGCGGAAGTTCTGCTGCCCCTCCAGACAGGGGGTCCGGCCGCCGATCAGCTCCTTCTCGTAGTCGAACGGCAGCGGCTGCGCGTCCTTCAGGCCGGTGTTGGTCTTCCAGCTCTGCACGAAGCTCTTGGCCTGCGCGATCTCGCTCTTCCACTGCTCGACCGACCAGTCCCCCACGCCACCGCTGCCACAGAAGTGGCCGTTGAAGTGGGTGCCGATCTCGTTGCCCTCCAGCCACGCCTGGCGCAGTTGCGCGACGGTGGCGGTCACCCCCTCGACATCGTTGAAGCCGATGTCGGAGGCTCCGGCGGCACGGCCGGGCGGCTGGTAGAGGGAACGTTTCTCCTCCGGCAGCATGTACACGCCGCTGAGGAAGTAGGTCATGGTGGCGTTGTTCTCCTTCGCCACCTTGCGGAAGTGCGAGAACAGCCGCTGCCCGTCCTCCCCCGCGCCGTCCCAGGAGAAGACGACGAACTGCGGCGGACGCTGCCCGGGGGCCAGCCGCTCGGGCCTCGGCAGGTTGGGCTGCGCCCCGGTGTAGGCGGTGGAACCGTCTCCGATGAGCCGGACCGCCCGAGGGGCCTCCTTCGGCCCCGCCTTCCTGGCGCCGGCCTCGCCCTGGGCGCCGGCCGCGCCGTCGCTCCCCGCCCCGCATCCGGCCAGCGACACGGCACAGGCGGCCGCCGCCACGACGGCGGCGGTGATTCTCCGGTTGACGGTCATGACCCGCCCCACCTTCTTCCTTCGCTCAGACCGAGCGCCCCGACAGGCGCTCCCCGGTGGACCGCCGGGGACCCGGCGGGCGGCCACGTTCGCACGCCACCGGGCAGGTATTTGTATGACAAGCCGAAGAAAGCATGGCTTCACTCTTTTGAATGAGGTATCCGGCCATTTGCCCGTTTTCTCCGAACAAAGCCTTTACCCAGAATTACTGTTCATTTACTGAGTGTTGGCACTCGCCGCATCGTCCGCGGTGCCGTTCCCCGTGGTCGCCGAAGGCCTTCGCGCGACCACGCCGTCCTTGAGGAGAAACGGGAACATGTCTTCGTGCATCCCCGACCACGCCGAGGCCCATGAGGCCGGACGCATCCACCGACCGCACAGTCCACCCCAGGGGTCCCGCCGGTTCCACATCGCCCCGGCCGACCTCTCGGCCTCGGTCACGGTCTTCCTGATCTCGCTGCCCCTGTCCCTGGGCATCGCCCTGGCCACCGGCGCGCCCCTCCAGGCCGGCCTCGTCGCCGCCGCCGTGGGAAGCCTGGTGGCCGGACGGCTGGGCGGAGCACCGCTCACCGTCAGCGGGCCCACGGCCGGGCTCACCGTGGTCACGGCCGACCTGATCCAGCAGTACGGATGGCGCACCACCTGCGCCGTCACCATCCTCGCCGGCGTGACCCAGGTCGCCCTCGGCTGGCTCCGGGTGGCCCGGACCGCCCTGGCCGTCAGCCCGGCCATCGTCCACGGCATGCTGGCCGGCATCGGCGTCACCATCGCGGTGGCCCAGCTGCACATCGTCCTGGGCGGCACCCCCCAGAGCTCCGTCCTCGACAACCTCCGCGCGCTGCCCGCACAGCTCGCGGAACTCCATCCGGGCGCCCTGGCCGTCAGCGCGCTCACGCTGGTGGTGCTGCTGGGCTGGTCCCGGATCCCCGGACGGGCCGGCCGTCTCATGCGGCTCGTTCCCGCGGCGCTCGCCGCGATGCTGATCGCCACCGCCGCCGCCCTGGTCGCGGGGATGCGGCTGCCCCGGGTCGACCTGCCCTCGTGGTCCAACCACGCGCTGGCCGGCTTCCCCGAGGGCCCCGTCCTGCCCCTGGCCGCGGCGGTCCTGACCATCACCCTGGTCGGCGGCGTGGAGACCCTGCTCTCCGCGGTGGCCGTCGACAAGATCGCCGCGACCCGCGGCGGGCCGCCGGTGCCGCGCGCGGACCTGGACCGCGAGCTGCGCGGCCAGGGCTTCGCCAACATGGCGTCCGGTGCTCTCGGCGGCCTGCCGGTCACCGGCGTCGCGGTCCGCAGTTCGGCCAACGCCCGCTGCGGCGCCGTCACGCGCAACGCGGCCATGCTCCACAGCCTGTGGATCGCCGCGGCAGCCCTGCTGCTGGTGCCGGTCCTGGAGCTGATCCCGCTGGCGGCGCTCGCGGCGCTGGTGATGGTGATCGGCGTCCAGATGGTCTCGATCATTCACATCCGCACGGTGAACCGTCACCGCGAGGCGCTGGTGTACGCGGTCACCGCTGTCGCGGTCACCTTCCTCGGCGTCCTGGAGGGTGTGGGCGTCGGCGTGCTCGCCGCGGTCGCCGTCGCCCTGCACCGCCTGACCCGCACCCGGATCGTCCACGAGGTGCGCGACGGCGTGCACCACGTCCACGTCCGGGGTCAGCTCACGTTCCTGGTGGTGCCCCGGCTCAGCCGGGTGCTCCACCTGATCCCGGAGGGGGCCGACGCGGTGGTGGAGCTGCACGGCTCCTTCGTTGACCACGCCGCGTACGAGTCGTTGGAGGACTGGCGCAACAGCCACCGGGCACACGGCGGCTCGGTCCGCCTCACCGGACTGCGCAGAGGGCTCACCGCGGCAGGCGCCGCCACCCCGGCCGAGGCCACCCCCACCCCGCAGGCCCCCGACGCCCTTGCCCCGCCGGCCGACGCCCCCGCCCCACCGCCCGACACCTCCACCACGGCGGCCGGCGGCTCCACCGAGCCGGCCGACGCCACCGTCCCGTCCTCCGACGCCGCCGCTCCGTCCGCCCACGCCGCCGGATCCGGCAGCGGGCGCCCCGACGAGCCCCACAGGGCAACCACGGCATCCGCGGCACCCACGGCACCCGCCGCCGACGAGCCCGCCGGCCCTCGACCCAGCGAGCACGAGCTCGTCCGCGGTATCAGCGCCTTCCAGCGGGAGACGGCACCGCTGGTCCGCAGCGAGCTCGCCCGGCTGGCCCGGGAAGGCCAGCGGCCGGCCCAGCTGTTCCTGACGTGCGCCGACTCCCGGCTGGTGACGTCGATGATCACCAGCAGCGGCCCGGGTGACCTGTTCGTCGTCCGCAACGTGGGCAATCTCGTGCCCGCCCCCGGCGAGGAGTCGGGAGACGACTCGGTGGCCGCCGCCATCGAGTACGCGGTGGACGTCCTGGGAGTCCGCTCCATCACCGTCTGCGGCCACTCGGGCTGCGGCGCCATGCAGGCACTCATCGACTCCGAGCCCGGCGACGACGGGACTCCGCTCCAGCGATGGCTCCGCCACGGCCTCCCGAGCCTCCGCCGGATGGCCTCCGGATCCGACCGACCGGTCCGGCTGGCCGGACGGAAGCCCGCGGACGCGGTCGAGCTGCTCTGCCTCACCAATGTGGCGCAGCAGCTCGAGCATCTCGAGGCCCACGAGGCGGTCGCCCGGGCGATGCGCGAAGGCCGACTGGAGTTGCACGGGATGTACTTCCACGTCGGTGAGGCCCAGGCCTACCTCCTCGGCGGTTCCGCGGACACACCCGTCTTCGAGGACATCAGGGAAACGGAGGCCGATCTGACCGGCGCCGGCAACTGACAGCGGGCCGACCGGCCGCCCCCGCCGGTCCGGCTTTGGCACCCGCGGCCAAGGCGCCGGTGATCCGGGGGCGGGTGGCCTCGCGAGGCGGCCTGGCCTCGGCCTCTTCCCCGGGCTCCGGTTGCGCGGCCCCCGCCGGGGGGCCGCGCAACCCGCTCCCACCTGCCCCGCACACCGACCCTCGCCACCTTTCCCTCTCCCGCCCCCACCGCACCTCCCTCGCTGCCGACCCGCCCCGTGCCGAATCCCCACCACCCCCCGCGACGCACGTCCATGGGTAGACCCCCCGACCTCGGGGTAGTGCACTGCACGGCCCAGGTGGACGACCCCGGTCCACCGGCCGACGTACGCCGTGCGGGTCGTGCATGCCGTCGCCTCTTCGGCGCGACACCGCTGAACTCCTTCGCCCGGCCGTACGTGACAACGGATGACCGATCCGCGCAAGCCATCCGCGAATCCCGAGGTCGCAGCCACAGCAGAATCAGACACAGGTCTACACCAATTTCCGGACGACCCTTGTCAGTGGTCCCTCCGGTCTGATGAGCTGTGGCCTGGGACACAGCGGACACCCTTGGAAAGGGAGATGTCGTGAGCAACGAAAGCCTGGCCAACCTGCTCAAAGAAGAGCGCAGGTTCGCACCCCCCGCCGACCTGGCCGCCGCGGCCAACGTCACCGCGGAGGCGTATGAGCAGGCCAAGGCTGACAGGCTCGGCTTCTGGGCCGAGCAGGCCCGCCGACTGACCTGGGCAACCGAGCCGACCGAGACGCTCGACTGGTCGAACCCCCCGTTCGCCAAGTGGTTCCAGGACGGCAAGCTCAACGTCGCCTACAACTGCGTGGACCGTCACGTCGAGGCCGGCAACGGCGACCGGGTGGCCATCCACTTCGAGGGTGAGCCCGGCGACACCCGCGCCATCACCTACGCCGAGCTCAAGGACGAGGTCTCCCGCGCCGCCAACGCGCTGCTGGAGCTGGGCGTCCGCCAGGGCGACCGGGTCGCCGTCTACATGCCGATGATCCCGGAAACGGCCGTCGCCATGCTGGCCTGCGCCCGGATCGGCGCCGCCCACTCGGTGGTCTTCGGCGGCTTCTCCGCCGACGCGCTGGCCACCCGCATCAAGGACGCCGACGCCAAGGTGGTCATCACCGCCGACGGCGGCTGGCGCCGCGGCAAGCCGTCCGCCCTCAAGCCCGCGGTGGACGAGGCGCTGACCAAGGTCGAGGGCGTGGAGCACGTGCTCGTGGTCCGCCGGACGGCCCAGGAGGTCGCCTGGACCGAGGGCCGCGACGTCTGGTGGCACGAGATCACCGAGCGCCAGTCCCCCGAGCACACACCGAAGGCGTTCGAGGCCGAGCAGCCGCTGTTCATCCTCTACACCTCGGGCACCACCGGTAAGCCCAAGGGAATCCTGCACACCTCCGGCGGCTACCTCACCCAGGTCGCGTACACCCACCACGCCGTCTTCGACCTCAAGCCGGAGACCGACGTCTACTGGTGCACCGCCGACGTCGGCTGGGTCACCGGCCACTCGTACATCGTCTACGGCCCGCTGGCCAACGGCGCCACCCAGGTCATGTACGAGGGCACCCCGGACACCCCGCACCAGGGCCGCTTCTGGGAGATCGTCCAGAAGTACGGCGTGACCATCCTCTACACCGCCCCCACCGTGATCCGCATGTTCATGAAGTGGGGCGACGACATCCCGGCCAAGTTCGACCTGAGCACGCTGCGCGTCCTCGGATCGGTCGGCGAGCCCATCAACCCCGAGGCCTGGATCTGGTACCGGGAGCGCATCGGCGCCGGCGCGAAGCCGATCGTGGACACCTGGTGGCAGACCGAGACCGGCGCGATCATGATCTCGCCGCTCCCCGGCGTGACGGAGACCAAGCCGGGCTCCGCGCAGACCCCGCTGCCCGGTATCGCCGCCACCGTGGTCGACGACGAGGCCAACGAGGTGCCGAACGGCGGCGGCGGTTACTTGGTCCTGACCGAGCCGTGGCCGTCGATGCTGCGCACCATCTGGGGCGACGACCAGCGCTTCATCGACACCTACTGGTCGCGCTTCCCGGGCAAGTACTTCGCCGGCGACGGCGCCAAGAAGGACGACGACGGCGACATCTGGCTGCTCGGCCGGGTCGACGACGTGATGCTGGTCTCCGGCCACAACATCTCCACCACCGAGGTCGAGTCGGCGCTGGTCTCGCACCCGAAGGTGGCGGAGGCGGCCGTGGTGGGCGCCGCGGACGAGACCACCGGTCAGGCCATCGTGGCCTTCGTCATCCTGCGCGGCAGCGCCTCGGAGGACGAGGGCCTGGTCGACGAACTGCGCAACCACGTGGGCGCCACGCTCGGGCCGATCGCCAAGCCGAAGCGGATCCTGCCGGTCGCGGAGCTGCCCAAGACCCGCTCCGGCAAGATCATGCGGCGTCTGCTGCGGGACGTGGCGGAGAACCGCGCCCTGGGCGACGTCACCACGCTGACCGACGCCGGGGTGATGGACCTCATCCAGGCCAAGCTGCCGTCCGCGCAGAGCGACGCGGAATGACGGACTGACCGGCAGCACGGCTGGCCGGCAGCGACAGCTGGCAAGATCGTGCGGCGCCTGCTGCGGGATGTGCCGGACGTGGCCGAGAACCGCGCCCTGGGCGACGTCACCAAGCTGAGCGACGCCGGGGTGATGGACCTCATCCCTCAAACGGGCCGCGCATCCAGGCCCCGCATCCAGGCCACGGCCCGAGGGCCGACCGGGCGGCGCTGAGCGGGCCGGACTCCCCCGTCACCGGATCCCCACCGGATCCGGAATCACCGGGGTGTCCGGCCCGCTCTGCCGTTCGCGGATCAGATTAGGTAAGCTAATGATCGTGTCCTCCGTCGTCGCGCTCTCCGCGTGGTGACCGAAAGACCATAGGTGCGCCGGGAAGTCTGGTCGGCATGAGTACGCCCATGCCCCGACCACCCTGGAGGCTCCTTCGTGGCCCGGCCCGAGCGCAACCCCGAGCACAACCCTGACCGCACCCCTGACCGCGCGCCCTTGAACGGCGACGAATCCGCACCCCACCAGGCATTCCGCCGGGTGTCGCTGCGCGAGCGCGGCTTCCTCGCGGACGCCCTGCGCACCGAGACGGTCGGTGGCGTCCTCCTCCTGCTGGCGGCGGTCACGGCGTTGGTGTGGGCGAACACGCCCGGCATCAAGGAAAGCTACGAGTCGTTCAGCAACATCCACTTCGGCCCCTCCGCCCTCGGCCTCGACCTGTCGATCGAGCACTGGGCGTCCGAGGGCCTGCTCGCGATCTTCTTCTTCGTGGCGGGCATCGAGCTCAAGCGCGAGCTGGTGGCCGGCGACCTCAAGGACCCGAAGGCCGCCGCGCTCCCGGTGATCGCCGCCGTCTGCGGCATGGTGGTGCCCGCACTGGTCTATGTGGCGGTCAACGGCATCGGGGGCGGCTCGATGGCCGGCTGGGCGGTCCCGACGGCCACTGACATCGCCTTCGCGCTGGCCGTCCTCGCGGTGATCGGCACCTCGCTGCCCTCGGCGTTGCGGGCCTTCCTGCTGACCCTCGCGGTCGTCGACGACCTGCTGGCGATCGTGATCATCGCCATCTTCTTCACGCACCAGCTGAACTTCGCCGCGCTGGGCGGCGCGGTGGCGGGTCTGGTCGTCTTCTGGCTGCTGCTGCGCAAGGGTGTGCGCGGCTGGTGGGTGTACGTGCCGCTCGGCCTGGTGATCTGGGCGCTGATGTACAACAGCGGCGTCCACGCCACCATCGCCGGCGTCGCCATGGGCCTGATGCTGCGCTGCACCCGCCGGGAGGACGAGGAGCTCTCCCCCGGCGAGCGCATCGAGCACCAGGTCCGGCCGCTGTCCGCGGGCCTCGCCGTGCCGCTGTTCGCGCTGTTCGCGGCGGGAGTGCCGGTGGCCGCAGGCGACCTGGCGGCCGTGTTCACCAAGCCGGAGACCCTGGGCGTGACCCTGGGGCTGGTGCTGGGCAAGACGCTGGGCATCTTCGGCGGCACCTGGCTGACCGCCCGGTTCACCCGCGCCTCCCTCAGCGACGAGCTGGAGTGGGCCGACGTCTTCGCCCTGGCCACGCTGGCGGGCATCGGCTTCACCGTCTCCCTGTTGATCGGCGAGCTGGCCTTCGAGGGCGAGGACCTCCTCACCGAGCACGTCAAGGCCGCCGTCCTGGTGGGCTCGCTGCTGGCGACACTGCTGGCCGCCGTCCTGCTGAAGCTCCGCAACGCCAAGTACCGGCGGATGACGGAGGCCGAGGAGCGGGACGAGGACCGCGACGGCATCCCGGACGTCTACACGCAGGACGACCCGGAGTACCACCTGCGGATGGCGGAGATGCTCGAGGCGAAGGCGGCGGAGCACCGGCGCACGGCGGAGGCGATCACGTCCGGCCGGTCCGAGTAGGACCCCCGGCCGCCGCTCCGCCCCACCGCGCGGGCGGCTCTCCGCAGCGCCGACGCGGGCCCGGCGCGGGCCCGGCGCGGGCCCGAAGCGGGTCCGGCGCGGGCCCGAAGCGGGTCCGAAGCGGGTCCGGCGCGGGCCCGAAGCGGGTCCGGCGCGGGTCCTCCCGTGACTCTCCTTCAGGCCTTCTCCAGGCACCCACGTACGGCCGGAGCGATCGGGGGTACCTCTAGTACCGGCCGGTGCGCGCAAGGTTCGTGCGGGTCCGGCATGATCTGACTGGACAGTACAGAACTCGGCAGGAAAGGGAGTCCGCGATGAGCGCACCCGACGGCAACCCGGTCGGCACCGAACGCAGCATGGGACAGCTGTTCGCCTCGGCGTCGACCGAGATGTCCGCCCTGGTCCAGGACCAGATCGCGTACGCGAGGGCGCTGCTCAAGCAGGACGCCAAGCGGGGGGCGATCGGCTCCGGGGCCTTCATGGCGGCGCTCGCCCTGCTGGTCTTCTCGCTGCCGATGCTCAGCTTCGCGCTCGCCTACGGCATCCACACCTGGTCGGACTGGAACCTGGCGATCTGCTTCCTCCTGTCCTTCGCGGCCTCCCTGCTCGTCGCGGGCGTGCTGGCGCTGATCGGCACGGTCTCCTTCAAGAAGGCGAAGAAGAGCCGTGCCCCGCAGGAGGTGAGCGCCGAGATGAAGCGGACCGCCGAGATCCTGCAGAAGGCCAAGCCGCACCCGCGCCCGGCCACGGCGCCCGCCGACCCGTACGCCAAGCAGCTCGACTCTGTGGCACGCTCGACGTCATGACCGACCCAGCCACTCCTTGGGCGCAGCCCGCCTCGGCGGTACGGATCGACCTGCCCGACGGCAGGAAGGTGATCCACCGCGACGTCGCCGCCAACGGCGCCCGGTTCCACATCGCCGAGCTGGGCGACGGTCCGCTGGTCCTGCTGCTGCACGGTTTCCCGCAGTTCTGGTGGACGTGGCGCCACCAGATGGGCGCGCTCGCCGACGCGGGCTTCCGTGCGGTGGCGATGGACCTGCGGGGCGTCGGCGGCAGCGACCGCACGCCTCGTGGCTACGACCCGGCCAACCTGGCGCTGGACATCACCGGCGTCGTCCGGTCGCTGGGCGAGCCGGACGCCGCTCTGGTCGGCCACGACCTGGGCGGCTATCTGGCGTGGACGGCGGCGGCGATGCGGCCCAAGCTGGTGCGGCGGCTGGCGGTCTCGTCCATGGCCCATCCGCGCCGGTGGCGGTCGGCGATGCTCTCCGACGTCCGGCAGAGCTCCGCCGGGTCCCACATATGGGGCTTCCAGCGGCCCTGGGTCCCGGAGCGGCAGCTCACCGCGAACGGCGGGGAGCTGGTCGGCCGTCTGATCCGCGAGTGGTCGGGGCCCGGTGGCGGGCCGGACGAGCAGGCGATCGACCTGTACCGGCAGGCCATGTGCATCCCCTCCACGGCCCACTGCTCCGTGGAGCCGTACCGCTGGATGGTGCGTTCCCTCGTGCGGCCGGACGGCCTGCAGTTCAACCGGCGCATGCGACGTCCCGTCCGGGTACCGACGCTCCACCTGCACGGGTCGCTGGACCCGGTGATGCGCACCCGCACCGCCGCGGGGTCCGGGGAGTACGTGGAGGCGCCGTACCGGTGGCGGCTCTTCGACGGCCTGGGCCACTTCCCGCACGAGGAGGACCCGGTGGCCTTCTCCACGGAGCTGGTGAACTGGCTCAAGGACCCCGAGCCGGACCGCTGAGGGCCGGCGAGGTCCGCCTCGCTCTCGCAGCCCGCCCCTCCCCCAGGGGCGCGGAGGCGCACCCCGGCGCGCACACACGGAGCGTGCGCCCCCCGGCCGGAGCCCGGTCCGGTCGGCTCGCCGCCCGTTATGCGGACCGGGATGTCTGTCCTACGAACAGCCCATGCCTGCCGCATAGGCCAAATAGGGCCTTCCGGCACGGTTATCGACCTTGGGCCAGGGGCACACGTCGGGGTATGGGCTGGACGTACGACTTCAGTGACGCAGCACGTGACCGCCGCTCGGCCGGTGGGCCGGCCGGCAGCCGCCGGGGGGCACCGCAGCCACCGGCGACGGAGCTCCGCGTGGGCATCGGCGGCATACTGCGCCGGCGGGCCCGCTGGGTCTCCGTGCGCCTGCGCCAACAGCGCCCCTGACCCTTCGACCGGCGCCGCCCGGCGCGCGAGCCCCCGGAACGGGAGCGCCCGCGCGCTGGGCGACCTCCGCCTACGGGGCCCCGACGGCGGCCCTTTCCCCTTCTCCGGCGCCGCGGCTCCGGCGTCCGGCCGAGCCGCGGCCCTGCCCGAGCTCCGGTGTCACCCGCCGTGCCGTTCCCGTCCGTGAGTCCGGCGCCAGGACGGCGGCGGGCAGGACGGCGGCGTCAGGACCGCAGTGTCACAGCGCGCACTGGTCGCTGTCGACCTGCTGGTCCGCGGTGCGGCCCCGCTCGATGTCCTCCCGGATCTCGTCGACCGTGAGCGCGTAGCCGGTGTCCGGGTCGTCGAGCGACTTGGCGAAGATGACCCCGACGACCTCGCCGCGCGCGGTCAGCAGCGGCCCGCCCGAGTTGCCCTGACGGACCGTCGCGTACAGCGAGTACACCTCGCGCTGGACCGTGGAACGGCGGTAGATGTCGGGCCCGTTGGCCGGGATCTGACCGCGCACGCGGGCGGCGCGCACGTCGTAGCCGCCGTTCTCCGGGAACCCGGCGACGATGGCGCCGTCCCCGCTCTCCGCCTCCGTGGAGGCGAACCGCAGCGGATCGGCGGGCAGGCCCGGCACGTCGAGGACGGCGATGTCCCGCTGCCAGTCGTAGAGCACCACGGTGGCGTCGTAGCGGCGGCCCTCGCCGCCGATCTGCACGGTCGGCTCGTCGACGCCGCCGACCACGTGCGCGTTGGTCATCACCCGCTGCCCGGCGAAGACGAAACCGGTGCCCTCGAGCACCTTGCTGCAGCCGGTCGCCGTGCCCACCACCTTGACGATGGACCGCTTGGCCCGTACCGCCACCTCGCTGTTGGCGAGCGCCTGGTCCGGCGGGGCCACCTCGCGGATGGGTTCGTTGGCGAAGGGGCTGAAGACCTGCGGGAAGCCGTTCTGGGCGAGTACGGAGGAGAAGTCCGCGAACCAGGTGTCGGCCTGTTCCGGCAGGGTCCGCGAGACTCCCTGCAGCACCTGGGAGGACCGCACCTGCTTGCCGACCGTCGGCAGCGTCGTCCCGGCCAGCGCCGACCCGATCAGCCAGGCCACCAGCAGCATCGCCACCACGTTGACCAGCGCGCCGCCGGTCGCGTCGAGCGCCCGGGCGGGCGACCAGGTGATGCGGCGGCGGAGTTTGCCTCCCCAGTGGGTGGTCAGCGCCTGGCCCACGGAGGCGCAGATGATGACCACGATCACCGCGACCACCGCCGCGACCGTGCTGACCTCGGAGTTGTCCGTGAGCGCGTCCCAGATGACCGGGAGCAGGTAGACGGCGATCAGGCCGCCGCCCAGGAAGCCGATCACCGACAGGATGCCGACCACGAAGCCCTGGCGGTATCCGACCACCGCGAACCAGGCGGCGGCGATCAGCAACAGAATGTCCAGCACGTTCAACGCGTCACGCCTCGCCTCGTCCTCTCCCGGCAGCGTCTTGCCCGCCGGGGCCCACCGTCATCCATTTCCCGTCGGGTCCCCGGTCATGACCTGTGGTCGAGGGACACCTCGCGGTTGCGGTCCCAGGGGAGTTCCCAGCCGGCGAAGTGCAGCAGCCGGTCGATGATCCCCGCGGTGAACCCCCAGACGAGGGCCGACCGCACCAGGAAGGCCGGGCCGCGGTAACCGCTCGGGTGCACCGCGACCGCCCGGTTGGCGGAGTCGGTGAGTTCGGCGACCGGGACGGTGAAGACACGGGCCGTCTCGGCCGGGTCGACGACGCCGACCGGGCTGGGCTCGCGCCACCAGCCCAGCACCGGCGTCACCACGAAGCCGCTGACCGGGATGTAGAGCTTGGGGAGCGCGCCGAAGAGCTGGACGCCGGCCGGGTCGAGGCCGGTCTCCTCCTCGGCCTCGCGCAGCGCGGCGCGCAGCGGGCCGTCGGTGTGCGGGTCGCCGTCCTCGGGGTCGAGGGAGCCGCCGGGGAAGGACGGCTGGCCGGCGTGCGATCGCAGTGAACCGGCCCGCTCGGTGAGCAGCATCTCCGGGCCCTGCTCACCCTCGCCGAACAGGACCAGCACGGCGGACTGGCGGCCGCCGCCGTCCGCGGGCGGCAGGAAGCGGCTGAGCTGGCGCGGTTCCACCGTCTCGGCGGCCCGCACCACGGGGTCGAGCCAGGACGGCAGCCCTTCACCGGAGAGGCGGATCCCGCCGCCGGACATCGTCATCGCACCGCGGTCCGCATCACTCGCCCGTGTCATCGCCACCCCCGCTCCCTCTCCAACGTCCCGTGGGCCACCCATCGTTCCTCACGCCGGAACAGGTCTGCCGGTTCCTTCATTCCTTGCCCAGGGGCGGGGCCGGGATGCCGCCGTGGTCCAGGTAGGACTGCGGCGGCTTGAGGCGCTGGCCGGGAAAGCCGCCCTTCTCGTACTTCAGCAGCTTCTTCGCCTTCTCCGGGTCCGTCTCGCCCTCCCCGTAGGAGGGGCAGAGCTCGGCGATCGGGCAGGCCCCGCAGGCGGGCTTGCGGGCGTGACAGATCCGGCGGCCGTGGAAGATCACGTAGTGGGACAGCATGGTCCAGTCGCGCTGGGGGAAGAGCGCGCCCATCTCGGCCTCGATCTTGTCCGGCTCGGTGGCCTCGGTCCACTTCCAGCGGCGCACCAGGCGCATGAAGTGGGTGTCCACGGTGATGCCCGGGCGGCCGAAGGCGTTGCCGAGCACCACGAAGGCGGTCTTGCGGCCCACGCCGGGCAGCTTGACCAGGTCCTCCAGCCGGCCGGGGACCTCTCCGTCGAACTCCTCCACCAGGGCCTTCGAAAGGCCCATCACGGAACGGGTCTTGGCCCGGAAGAAACCGGTGGGGCGGAGGATCTCCTCCACCTTCTCCGGGTCGGCCGCGGCGAGGTCCTCGGGAGTGGGGTACGCCGCGAACAGCGCGGGCGTGGTCTGGTTGACCCTCAGGTCGGTGGTCTGCGCGGAGAGCACGGTGGCGACCAGCAGCTGGAACGGGCTCTCGAAGTCCAGTTCGGGATGCGCGTACGGGTACACCTCGGCGAGTTCGCGGTAGATCCGCCGGGCACGCCGCACCAGCGCCACCCGCGACTCCGGCTTCCCCGCCGCCACCTTGCGCGCCGCCGGGCCCTGACCCGCGGGCGCCTTCTTCGCGGGAGCACCCTCCGCAGGCGCCTTCGCCGCGGCGGTCTTCTTCACCGCGGTCTTCTCCGCCGCGGTCTTCTCCGCCGCGGGGGCCTTCGCCGTGGGGGTCTTCTTCGCCGGAGCCTTCTTCGCCGCCGCAGGGGTCTTCCTCGCGACGGACTTCTTCGCAGGGCTCGCCTTCGCGGGAGCCTTCACCGCCGAGCCCTTCTCCTGCGGCGCGCGTGCGGAAGGGGCGCTCTCCGCCGCGTTCTCCGCCGCGTTCTCCTCCCCGCCCACCACGGGGCTCGTCCCGGCGTTCGACGTCCGCCGGGGACGCTGCTCGGTGGTTCGGTCCGGTCGGCGAGCCTCGTCGTCCGCCACGTTCGTCGCTCCATTCGTGGTCTGTTCGCCGTCGGCGGAATCACCCTGTCCGATCACCCGGTCGGACCGCGTGGGCCGTGTAGTCGTCGGCGTTTCGGACACCCGGCCAGCCTAAGGCTCCGCACCGACATCCGCCGCGTACCCCGGGGATCACGGCCCAATTGGGCCCCTGGCGCGATGTCTGGCACACCAGTGCGGCATCCTTGTGACAGATCACACTGTTTGGACCGTCCGGCAAAATGGGGAACTGGGACCCCTGGAAGACCGGTGGTACGGACGGTAACCGGGGGGACCGGATTCCCTGAGCAGGTCGAATAGGAGAGATCTCGTGGACGACGTTCTGCGGCGCGCCCCGCTCTTCGCGGCGCTCGATGACGAGCAGGCCGCGGAGCTCCGCGCTTCGATGAGTGAGGTGACCCTCGCACGCGGCGACGCGCTGTTCCACGAGGGCGACCCGGGTGACCGCCTGTACGTGGTCACCGAGGGCAAGGTGAAGCTCCACCGCACGTCCCCGGACGGCCGCGAGAACATGCTGGCGGTCCTGGGCCCCGGTGAGCTGATCGGCGAACTGTCGCTCTTCGACCCGGGCCCGCGCACGGCGACCGCCACCGCGCTGACCGAGGTGAAGCTGCTGGGCCTCGGCCACAGCGACCTCCAGCCCTGGCTGAACGCGCGTCCGGAGGTGGCCGCCGCCCTGCTGCGCGCCGTCGCCCGGCGCCTGCGCAAGACCAACGACCAGATGTCCGACCTGGTCTTCTCGGACGTTCCGGGCCGCGTCGCCCGTGCGCTGCTCGACCTGTCGCGCCGCTTCGGCGTGCAGTCCGAGGAAGGCATCCACGTCGTCCACGACCTCACGCAGGAGGAGCTGGCCCAGCTGGTCGGCGCCTCCCGCGAGACCGTGAACAAGGCGCTGGCCGACTTCGCCGGCCGTGGCTGGCTGCGGCTGGAGGCGCGTGCGGTGATCCTGCTGGACGTCGAGCGCCTGGCGAAGCGCAGCCGCTGAGCGAACGCCCCGCGGGGGCTCCGGACGGGAGCACGGGCCGGTCAGACCAGCCCGTGCTCCCGCAGGTATTCCAGCTGGGCGCGGACCGACAGCTCGGCCGCCGGCCACAGGCTGCGGTCCACGTCCGCGTACACGTGGGTCACGACCTCCTCGGCGGTCCGGCAGCCGCTCTCCACGGCGGTCTCGACCTGGGCCAGGCGGCTGGCGCGGTGCGCCAGGTAGAACTCGACGGCCCCCTGGGCGTCGTCCAGCACCGGTCCGTGGCCCGGGAGCACGGTGTGCACGCCATCGTCGACGGTCAGGGAGCGCAGCCTCCGCAGCGAGTCCAGGTAGTCGCCGAGCCGTCCGTCCGGATGGGCCACCATCGTGGTGCCGCGGCCCAGGACGGTGTCGCCGGTGAGGACCGCCCGGTCGGCCGGCAGGTGGAACGAGAGCGAGTCCGAGGTGTGGCCCGGGGTCGGCACCACGCGCATCTCCAGCCCGCCCACGTCCACCACGTCCCCGGCCGCGAGCCCCTCGTCGCCGAGGCGCAGGGCGGGGTCGAGGGCGCGGACCGCGGTGCCGGTCAGTTCGGCGAAACGTTTCGCTCCTTCGGCGTGGTCCGCGTGGCCGTGGGTGAGGAGGGTCAGCCCGACCCGGCGCCCGGAGCGCTCCACGGTGGCGACGACGTTCGCCAGGTGGCCCTCGTCCAGTGGCCCCGGGTCGACCACCACGGCCAGCCCGGAGTCCGGCTCGGCGACGATCCAGGTGTTGGTGCCGTCCAGGGTCATCGGGGACGCGTTGGGGGCCAGCACGTTGACGGTGCGGGCGGTTGCGGGGCCGGACAGGACCCCGCCGCGGGGCTGTCCTGGCAGGGCGGCGGCGTTCGTCATGCGCCCGGTCCTTCCGTGACGTCGGCGGTCACCCGCTTGGTGAACTCCTCGTGGCCCGGCCAGACCAGTTCGACCGCGCCGTCCACCAGGCGTGCCTCGGCCAGCACCGGCGTCATGTCGCGGGCGGACGCTGCCGCGAGCGCCTCCGCGGCCGTGGCGTGCGCCTCGAGGGTGCGCAGGGTGGAGATGGTGGGCGGCATCATCAGCAGTTCGCCCCGGTCGTAGCCGGCCGCGGCGTCCGCCGGGCGGGTCCACACGGTGCGGTCGGCCTCGGTGGAGACGTTGCGGGCGCGCTGGCCCTCGGGGAGGACGGCGACGAAGAAGAAGGTGTCGTACCGGCGGGTCTCGAACTCCGGGGTGATCCAGCGGGCCCACGCGCCGAGCAGGTCGGAACGGAGGACGAGGCCGCGGCGGTCGAGGAACTCCGCGAACGACAGCTCGTGCCCGGCCAGGGCGGCGCGGTCCTTCTCCCAGTCCTCACCGGTGGTGTCGCCGACGACGGTGTCCTCGGTGGGGCCCGCCAGCAGGACGCCGGCCTCCTCGAAGGTCTCCCGCACTGCGGCGCACACGATGGCCTGGGCGGCGGGCTCGTCCACCCCGAGGCGGTCGGCCCAGGCGGCGAGGGAGGGTCCCGCCCAGCGGACCTGGCGGTCGTCGTCGCGGGGGTCCACCCCGCCGCCGGGGTAGGCGTAGGCGCCGCCGGCGAAGGCCATGGAGGCGCGGCGGCGGAGCATGTGCACGACGGGGCCGTGACCGGTGTCGCGCAGCAGCATGACCGTGGCCGCCCGGCGGGGGGTCACGGGGGTGAGGGTGCCGGCCGCGAGGGCGCGTATCCGTTCGGGCCACTCCGGGGGGTACCACTGACCATTCGCCATGCGGGGAGGCTATCCGGAGCCGGGGGAATCTTCGAGGGGTGCCGGGTGGGGCGCATGGTCCTCGGCCGCTCCCGCCCGGCAGGTCCGCGGCAGAGCGGCTTCTGGACCGTCCCGGACCGGACCGGACCGAACCGTCCCGGACCGAACCCGGCGCGGCACGTGCGCAGGCCGGGCGGACGGCGGCGCGGCGGACGGCGGACGGCGCCGCGGCGGACGGCGGCGCGGCGGACGGCGGACGGCGCCGCGGCGGACGGCGGACGGCGGCGCGGCGGACGGCACTGGTTGCTTCCCGCCCCGCTCCCTGCCCGAAGGGCTCCGTCGGACGCGAAGCGAGCCGCCGCCTGCGGACGTGGGGCCTGAGCCCACCCCGTGCCGGACGGCGGCGTGGGGTGGGCGGGGGCTGGTCCGTGGGCCCCGGCGGCGGTGGGGTGCGGGCCGCCGGGGGCCGGGGAATCAATCGGTGAGTTCCACCTGGAGTTCGACCTCGACGGGCGCGTCCAGGGGAAGGACGGCCACGCCCACGGCGCTGCGGGCGTGGACACCCTTGTCGCCGAAGACCTCGCCGAGCAGCTCGCTGGCGCCGTTGATCACGGCCGGCTGGCCCGTGAAGTCGGGGGCGGAGGCGACGAAGCCGACGACCTTCACGACGCGGGCGACCCGGTCCAGGTCCCCGGCCACCGACCTGACCGCGGCCAGCGCGTTCAGCGCGCAGACCCGGGCCAGCTCCTTGGCCTCCTCGGGCGTGACCTCGGCCCCGACCTTGCCGGTGACCTGCAGCTTGCCCTCGATCATCGGGAGCTGCCCGCTGGTGTACACGTACGCACCCGAGCGCACCGCCGGCTGGTAGGCGGCGAGCGGGGCGGCCACCTCGGGCAGCGTCACCCCCAGCTCGGCGAGGCGGGCCTCGACGCTGCTCACGCCTGCTTCTCCCGCTTCAGGTAGGCCACCAGCTGCTCCGGGTTCGGCCCGGGCACGACCTGGACGAGCTCCCAGCCGTCTTCGCCCCAGGTGTCGAGGATCTGCTTCGTGGCGTGCACGAGGAGCGGGACGGTCGCGTATTCCCATTTCTTCATGGGGCGACTTTAACCGCTGGCCCGACGGCCCCCCGAGTTGTCCACAGGGCGTGCGCCGGGCACGGCGTTTGTCCACAGGCACCGGCGTGAGGGAACCGCGAATGGTTAGGCTCACGACGTGAGCAGGCTCCAGGTAGTCAGCGGCAAGGGCGGGACCGGGAAGACCACGGTCGCCGCCGCCCTCGCGCTCGCCCTCGCCACCGAGGGGAAGCGCACCCTACTCGTGGAGGTGGAGGGCCGTCAGGGCATAGCGCAGCTCTTCGAGACCGAGCCGCTGCCCTACGAGGAGCGGAAGATCGCCGTCGCGCCCGGCGGCGGCGAGGTGTTCGCCCTCGCCATCGACCCCGAACTGGCGCTGCTGGACTACCTCCAGATGTTCTACAAGCTCGGCAGCGCCGGCCGCGCCCTGAAGAAGCTCGGCGCCATCGACTTCGCCACCACGATCGCCCCCGGCCTGCGGGACGTCCTGCTGACCGGCAAGGCCTGCGAGGCCGTGCGCCGCAAGGACAAGGCGGGCCGCTTCGTCTACGACCACGTGGTGATGGACGCTCCTCCGACCGGCCGCGTCACCCGCTTCCTCAACGTGAACGACGAGGTGGCGGGCCTGGCGCGCATCGGGCCGATACACCATCAGGCGCAGTCGGTGATGGGGGTGCTGAAGTCCCCGCAGACGCAGGTGCACCTGGTGACGTTGCTGGAGGAGATGCCCGTGCAGGAGACGGCGGACGGCGTCGCCGAGCTCCACGCGGCGGACCTGCCCACCGGCCGCGTGATCGTGAACATGGTCCGTCCGCCCCTCCTGGACGACGACGGGCTGCGGCTGGCCGACTCGGTGCCGCGCGCCTCGGTGGCCGGCTCGCTGGCGGCGGCGGGGCTGGGCGGCGCCCGGCGGGGCGGGGCGGCGGAGCGGCTGGTGGACCCGCTGCTGAGGCAGGCCGAGGAGTACGCGGAGCGCCACACCCTGGAGCGCCGGCAACGGAAGGCGCTGGACGCGATAGGCCTCCCGACGGCCGAGCTGCCCCTGCTGACCGACGGAGTCGACCTGGCCGGCCTCTACGAGCTGGCCGCACTGCTGCGGACCCGAGGGATGTCATGAGCCTGGACGCCGAGCGAGAACTCGACCTGGACCCCCTGCTCGACGATCACCGGACCCGCATCGTGGTCTGCTGCGGGTCCGGTGGCGTCGGCAAGACGACCACCGCGGCGGCGCTGGGTCTGCGGGCCGCCGAGCGCGGCCGCAAGGTGGTCGTCCTGACCATCGACCCCGCCCGGCGGCTGGCCCAGTCGATGGGCATCGACGAGCTGGACAACGTCCCTCGCCGGGTGCCCGGGACGGACGACGCCGCGGGCGGCGAGCTGCACGCGATGATGCTGGACATGAAGCGCACCTTCGACGAGATCGTCGAGGCGCACGCCGACCCGCAGCGGGCCGCCGCCATCCTGGCCAACCCCTTCTACCAGTCCCTCTCCGCGGGCTTCGCCGGCACGCAGGAGTACATGGCGATGGAGAAGCTGGGGCAGCTCCGGGCCAGGGACGAGTGGGACCTGATCGTGGTGGACACCCCGCCCTCCCGTTCGGCGCTGGACTTCCTGGACGCCCCGGAGCGGCTCGGCTCGTTCCTCGACGGCCGGCTGATCCGTCTCCTCACCGCACCGGCGAAGCTGGGCGGCCGGGCGGGGATGAAGTTCCTCAACGTCGGCATGTCGGTGATGACCGGCACCCTGGGCAAGCTGCTCGGCGGCTCCCTGCTGAAGGACGTGCAGACCTTCGTGGCCGCCATGGACACCACCCTGGGCGGTTTCCGCAGCCGGGCCGAGGCCACCTACCGGCTGCTCCAGGCCCCCGGCACGGCCTTCCTGGTGGTGGCGGCCCCCGAACGGGACGCGCTGCGCGAGGCGGCGTACTTCGTGGAGCGGCTGGCGGCCGAGAGGATGCCCCTGGCCGGCCTGGTGCTCAACCGGGTGCACGGCAGCGAGGCGGCCGACCTGTCGGCCGAACGGGCGATCGCCGCGGCGGAAACCCTGGAGGGGGAAAATTTCCCGGCCGACGGCATTGTTGATCACACGAGCGGGAAAGCTGCGGGTAACTCACCCGATACACAAGGCAGTTCAGATTTCCCTGCTCCCGACGGCCACCCGGATCCAGGCTCCCCCGCCACGTCCAGGCCCGCGGCGCAGGCACCGTCCGATGTCGACCGGCTCACCGCCGGACTGCTGCGCCTGCACGCCGAGCGCATGCGGTTGATCGCCCGCGAGCAGCGCACCCGGGACCGATTCACGGCCCTCCACCCCGAGGTGCCCGTGACCGAGGTGCCCGCGATGGCGGGCGACGTCCACGACCTCGCCGGGCTCCGGGGCATCGGGGAACACCTCGCCGCACCCCGTACCGCTTCCGCACCCCGCGCCGGCCATGCCGACGCGCGCGGATCCGAAGGCGCGACCGAGCAGCAGACCGCTCAGGCCGACCTGCCGGCACAGCCGGTGTCACCCGAGCCGCCGCAGCGCGGCGCGGAGCCGGACTCGAAGACCCCGGCACCCCCATCACCCCCGGCGCCTCCGGGGCGGTCGGACGCGGCCGACCAGGCGGGCACCCGGACGCGGTGACGTCACCGACCCGGCCGGGCGGAAACGGCGAAGCGGCGGCCCGGGGTCATGACCTGACCCCGGCTCCCGCCCTCCACGGCCGCCCTGCCGACGGCTCACCACACCGCGGCGGTCAGCTCACCGCCGCGTAGTTCTCGTAGTGCTCGTCCGTCTCGTCGAGCGGCAGGATTCCCGCCTCCCGCTCGTACTCCATGCGCGCCGTCTCCAGCAGGCGACGCCACGACGTCACGGTCGGCCGCCGGCGCAGCAGCGCACGGCGCTCCCGTTCCGTCATGCCTCCCCACACGCCGAATTCGACGCGGTTGTCGAGCGCGTCGGCCAGGCACTCCGTCCGCACCGGGCATCCGGTGCACACCGCCTTGGCCCTGTTCTGCGCTGCTCCTTGAACGAACAGTTCATCCGGATCGGTAGTGCGGCAGGCCGCCTGCGCACTCCAGTCGGTTACCCAGCCCATACCGGCGCCGTCCTCTCCCGAATCGAGGCTCCCCCACGGCGGCAGCGGCATATTCACCGCCGCCAGTTGAGGACGTTACGGAAGGTGGACAGAGTGCAACACCCCCGACGGGCCCAATCTTGAATGGTCCGAACGGACTATGGGTAAGCGGCAGATCACCCGGAGGAGTGGCCTGGCGACAAATCTGATCATCGCGGCGGATCGGGACAGACCACTCCCCGCAATACGGATGGCGTTGCTCACGGAGGGATGATTCGGGCATCCCCCGGGAAGAAGATCGGGCGGTCCAGGAACGATCCGGGGCCGTCGGACGTCCCGACATACGGGTCCTCGCTCGCACCCGCTGTCGTGACAGCCGGGAGCAGCTTAGGCCAAGGCATTTACCTCTGTCCGGCAAACGAGAACGTAGGCTGCCCTCATGCCAAACAAGCGCTCGGGTGGAGGCCTGTCGCCAGTCCAGCAGGCCGCGAAGTTCCTCGGGATCAGCGTCCTCGCGGGAGGCGTGCTGGCCGGCATCGCCCTGCCCGCCTTCGGGACACTCGGCCTCGCGGCCAAGGGGTCGGTCGAGAGCTTCGACGAGATCCCGGCCAACCTGAAGACGCCTCCGCTCAGTCAGCGCACCACCATCCTCGACGCCGAGGGCGAGAAGATCGCGTCCGTCTACTCCCGCGACCGCACCGTGGTGCCGCTGAAGAAGATGTCGCCGCTGGTGCAGAAGGCGATCGTCGCGATCGAGGACGCCCGCTTCTACGAGCACGGCGCGATCGACCTGAAGGGCGTGCTGCGCGCGCTCAACAGCAACGCGCGCAGCGGCGAGGTCACCCAGGGCGCGTCCACGCTGACGCAGCAGTACGTGAAGAACGTCTTCGTCGAGGAGGCCGGGGACGACCCGGACAAGGTCGCGCAGGCCACCCAGCAGACCCTGGGCCGCAAGATCCAGGAGCTGAAGTACGCGATCCAGGTCGAAGAGGAACTCGGCAAGAAGAAGATCCTCGAGAACTACCTGAACATCACCTACTTCGGGCAGTCCGCCTACGGCGTCGAGGCCGCCTCCCAGCGCTACTTCTCGAAGTCCGCGGAGGACCTGGAGCTCCAGGAGGCCGCTCTGCTGGCCGGCCTGGTCCAGTCGCCGACCCGCTACGACCCGGTCAACAACCCCAAGACGGCCGAGAAGCGGCGCAACGTCGTCATCGACCGGATGGCCCAGGTCGGGGACATATCGCAGAAGCAGGCCGCGGCGGCCAAGGAGAAGCCGCTGGGTCTGAAGATCAAGCAGCCGCGCAACGGCTGCATCACGGCCACCAAGGGCGCCGCGTTCTTCTGCGACTACGTGCGCAGCGTCTTCCTCAACGACCCGGTGTTCGGCAAGGACCGCGAGACCCGCGCCAAGCTCTGGTACCAGGGCGGTCTGACCATCCGCACCACCCTGGACCCGAAGGCCCAGGAGTCCGTGCAGGCCTCGCTGGCGAACCACGTGAACAAGGACGACAAGGTGGCCGCCGCGGCCACCCTGGTCGAGCCCGGCACGGGCAAGATCGTGGCCATGGGCCAGTCCCGGCCGTACGGCTCGGTGGCCAAGGAGAACCAGACGGTCATCAACTTCTCGGCCGACCTGAAGATGGGCAACAGCGCCGGCTTCCCGACCGGCTCGACGTTCAAGCCGTTCGTCGCCGCCGCCGCGATAGAGGCGGGCCGGCCGGCGACTCAGCAGTACTCCTCGCCGTACGAGATGCCCTACCCGACGGTGGAGAGCTGCGGCGGCGAGCGGTACGTCAACACCACGGGCGAGAAGGTTCCGAACGAGAGCGAGTCGGAGGTCGGCCCGTACCGGCTGAAGGAGGCGATGGCCCTCTCGGTCAACACCTACTTCGTGCAGATGGTCCAGGACATCGGCCTCTGCCCGGTGCTGGACATGGCCAACAAGCTCCACGTCGTCCAGGGCGACGGCAAGAAGCTGCCGCAGGCCAGCCCCGCGGTGGTCCTGGGCACCGAGTCGGTCTCCCCGCTGACCATGGCCTCCGCCTACGCGGCCTTCGCCTCGCGCGGCATGTACTGCACCCCGGTCGCCGTCGAGTCGGTGACGCAGAAGATCGGCAACGAGACCAAGACGCTCGAGGTCCCGAAGTCGACCTGCTCGCGGGCCATGTCGGAGAAGACCGCCGACACCATCAACACGCTGCTGGGCGGCGTGGTCGACTCCGGCACCGGCAAGCAGGCGGGCCTGAGCGACCGTGACAACGCGGGCAAGACCGGTACCACCGACGAGCGCCGCAACGCCTGGTTCGTCGGCTACACGCCGAACCTGTCCGGCGCGGTCTGGGTGGGCAGCCCGACGCAGCAGGTGAAAATGCGCAACATCACCATCGGCGGCCGGTTCCACGCCCTGGTCTACGGCGGCCAGGTTCCCGGGCCCATCTGGAAGGACGCCATGACCGGCGCCCTCGCCGGCAAGGAGGCCCCGTCCTTCAGCAAGGTCGACATCCCGGACCTGGACCGGGAGAAGGACGAGGACGAGGACGAGAACGACGGCCGGCCCGGCGAGGGCCTCTTCGGCGGCTTCCTGAACGGCGGAAACGGCAACGGAGGCGGCAACGGGGGCGGTGACCGCGGCGGGACGGCCACGAACGCGGGTCTCACCCTCGGCGGTCTGACCGGCGGCGACCTCACCGGCGGCACGACACAGCCCACCGATCCGACCATCGGCGGTTGGATCCAGGGCAACGAGAACGGCGGGGGCAACGGCCCCTAGCGCCCGCCCGCCCTTCCGCCCGTACGGCGATCGGCCCCTTCCCGCACGCTGCGGGAAGGGGCCGATCGCGTTACGGAACGGGGCCGTTGGGAAGCCGGGACCGTTGGGGAGCCGGGCCGCCGCGGGGCAGTCACCTGGGCACCCCAGGGGCTGTCATCCGAGCGACGGGAGCCGTGTCAGCCCAGCAGGCGCCGCTTCACGGCGGCGGCCACCCGGCCGCCCTCCGCCCGCCCGGCCACCTTCGGGTTCACGATCTTCATGACCTGCCCCATGGCCTTCGGCCCCTCGGCGCCGGCCGCGCGGGCCTCCTCGACGGCCTGGTCCACCAGCTCGTTCAGCTCGTCGTCGCCCAGCTGCTGGGGCAGGTACTCCGCGAGCACCTCACCCTCGGCCTTCTCCCGCTCGGCGCTCTCCGCCCGCCCGCCCTGGGCGAACGCCTCCGCGGCCTCCCGGCGCTTCTTCGCTTCGCGGGTGATCACCTTGAGGATCTCGTCGTCGGAGAGCTCGCGCTTCTCCGTACCCGAGACCTCCTCCTTGGTGATCGCGGTGAGGGTGAGCCGGAGCGTCGAGGAGCGCAGCTCGTCGCGCCCCTTGATCGCCGCGTTGAGGTCTTCCTGCAGCTTCGACTTGAGCGTGGTCATGGCTTGATTGTCGCAGGTGCGTCGCAGCCAACGCCCCTTGATTTACGGTCCAGCGGGCACCCTGACACGATGGACGGCATGCGCGCGCTCTACAAGGTCCCCCTCGGCATCACGGCGGTCGCCGCCGCCGGTCTCGTCTACTCCGCCGGGTTCGAGTCCCGTTCGTTCCGGCTCCGACGGGTGACCGTTCCGGTGCTGCCCCCCGGGATGCGACCGCTGCGGGTCCTGCAGGTCTCCGACATCCACATGGTGAGCGGGCAGCGCAAGAAGCAGCGGTGGCTGCGTTCGCTGGCCGGGCTGCGGCCCGACTTCGTCATCAACACCGGGGACAACCTCTCCGACCCGGAGGGCGTGCCGGAGACGCTGGACGCGCTGGAGCCGCTGATGGAGTTCCCGGGGGCGTACGTCTTCGGCTCCAACGACTACTACGGGCCGAAGCTGCGCAACCCCGCCCGCTACCTGGTGGAGAAGGCGCAGGGCAAGCACGGGCTGAACGGCAACGAGCCGGCGGTCGGCGCGATCCACAACCCCTGGGAGGGGCTGCGGGACGCGTTCGACGACGCGGGCTGGCTGAACCTCACCAACACGCGCGGCACCCTCAAGGTCGACGGCGTGTCGGTGGAGCTGACCGGGCTGGACGACCCGCACATCAAGCGGGACCGCTACGACGAGGTCGCGGGCGGCCCGTCCGGGGCCGGCGACTTCGCCCTGGGCGTCGTGCACGCCCCGTACCTGCGGTCGCTGGACGCGTTCACCGCCGACGGCTACCCGCTGATCCTCGCCGGGCACACGCACGGCGGGCAGCTCTGCATCCCCTTCTACGGCGCCCTGGTGACCAACTGCGACCTGGACACCGACCGGGTGAAGGGCCTGTCCACCCACACGGCCGACGGCAACACCTCCTACCTCCACGTCTCGGCGGGCTGCGGCGCCAACCGGTACACCCCGTTCCGGTTCGCCTGCCCGCCGGAGGCGACGCTGCTGACGCTGGTCGGCACGGACTGGGCGGTCTGACCGGCGCGGGGATCTGCCCGGCAGCCGGGGCTGACGGGCAGCGGGCTCGGCTCTGCAGCGGGCTCGGCTCGGCAGCGGGCTCTGCTCGGCAGCGGGCTCGGCTCGGCAGCGGGCTCTGCTCGGCAGCGGGCTCGGCTCGGCAGCCGGGCCTGTCCGGCAGCCGGGCCTGCTCGGCAGCAGCCGGGTCTGACGGGCGGCGGTCTGACCGGCGAGAAGGTCCGACCGCCGCCCCCACCTGCCGCAACGCCCGCAGAATTCCCCCGTTCAGCCGCGCTAAATCGCCCGGTATGCCCCGTTCTGCCTAGCGTGAAGGCATGACCGCTCCCCTTCCCAGGGACATACCGGGCCTCCCCGCGGTGCCGGGCTGGGCCAGGCTGACGCCCTCGTACGTCCCGCCGACAGCCGTCATACCCCCCTCACGTCGCCCCTTCACGGCGCTGTTCCGTCTGTTCACCGCCTTGGCGGCGGCAGGCGGTGTGACCATCTGCCTGGTCCTGGGCCGCCCGTTCCAGGCCCTCACCCACTTCACCGTGCAGGCCAACGTCCTGCTCGCCGTCGTCCTGGCCGTCTCCGCCCAGCGCGCCTGGAGCGCCGGTCGCCCGGTGCGGCCCGCCCTCACCGGGGCCGCGCTCCTGTACGTCCTGCTCGCGGCCCTGGTCCACGCCTTCGCGATCCCCGGCCGCCCTTCCTTCTCCGACCCGGGCCCCGAAGCCCCCTGGGCGACCGTCGCCGCCCTGCTGCTCACCGTGGTCACCCCGGTCGCGGCGCTGCTGGACTGGCTCCTGCTGACCGCCCCACGCACCCTGCGGCTGCGCCACGCCACCGCCTGGCTGCTCTACCCCCTCACCTACACGGGCCTCGTCCTGGTCCGCACCACCCTGCTCCCGGCCGACGCGCCCGGCCGCGCCCCGCTCCCGTTCCTCGACGCCGGCCACGACGGCACCCTCTCCGCCGTCGGGAACGCCCTCCTCCTGATCCTCGCCTGCTACGGGCTCGGCGTCCTGCTGGTCGGCGTCGACCGCCTGTGCCCGGGGTTCGTCCGCAGCCGCCCGAAAACCGGATTTCGTCTCAGGCCACCGGTGGGCTAAAGTAAACGTCGTCGCCGCGGGAACGCGGAGATGATCGGGGTGTAGCGCAGCTTGGCAGCGCGCTTCGTTCGGGACGAAGAGGTCGTGGGTTCAAATCCCGCCACCCCGACAGAGAAACACCAGGTGAGGCACCTACTGATTCCAGTAGGTGCCTCACCTGTTTGGTCTGCGTGACTACCGCTTCCCGTGTGTCTACGGTCGCTGCTGATCAACACTGAAGATCCCGTCCATGACCACGGCGCCGGTGTCGATCACGGGCCGGATCGACTTCCGGTAGACCTCCTCGGTCGCGGCCGTCCCGGGAGTGCCCGACGAGCTGGGAGATCACTTCCATGCGGTGCGCCACGGTCGGACAGCAGGAACACAAAGCCGTGTCGGAGCTCCCGGGGCGTCCACTCGTCAGCGTTGATCCCGTCGATGCCCTTGAGCGCCTGGCGGAAGGCACGGCGGACGTTGGCGAGACGAGCCCGTTTTCCTCCCACTTCTCGCCTGCCGCCAGCCGATCCCATCCCTGAGCTTCGAACTGTTGCCGAAGGGCTTCGACGCAGCGCGCAGACAGAAAGAGCGTGCGCCGGCACTTCCGGGTCTTGGTGTCCCCGCCCCGCCGGACCGAGCGCTACACCGCGATGTGCGGAAGCTGCGGCGGGTCAACATCCGGCTTGCCCTTGAGGGAGACGTGGGCCCAGGTGAGCGCCCGCAGTTCCTCGGTACGGGCACCGGTCAGCAAGGCGACGACAATGTACGCGTACACCGAGGTTCCCTCGCCCCCTTGCGCACGGCCCCGGCATGAGCGAAGGTGTGCGCCTTCGAAGGGCGCCCGGCTTGCCCCAGGGCACGAGCACAGCTCGACGATGTTCCGCTTCACCTTGTCCCGGGCCATGGCCCGCTTGACCGCGCGGTTGGGGCACGAGTGAATTGCCTGGAGAGTGCGCGTGCGGAGCGTCTTCGCCTTGGCTGCCAGCCAGCCGTAGTCGGCGGAGAAGCCGCAGCGCGGGGCCGTGCAGGCGGCGATGCGCTTCTCCCGGCCGCGGCCGTCGTAGTACGTGCCGACCTGGACTGGGCCAATGCCGGTAACGGAGCGGAAGCGGCGTTTGGCGCTCATGTGGGCCTCCTTTCAGAGGTGGGCGGCGATGGCGTCGGCCATGGGCGGGCGCGCAGAGTCGAGGTGTCGATGGCCGTTCCGGTGCGGGCGTGCTGCTCGGCGGCAACTTTGCGGGCGTGCTCGACCAAGGCGGCGGAGAGTGGCGACCGGCGGCGGGGCCGAAACCGGGGTCGGTGCCGACTCGACTGCCAGAGGCGCCGGAGGTTCCGGCGCGGTATCGGGCGCGTCCTCCTGGTCCTCGACGCCCTCGGATGCCTCCTTGCCCGCGGTGTCACTGGCCTTGTCGCGCATGGTCGGCGACGAGTGGACGAGGAGGGTGCCGTGGTCAGCGCGACTCGCCGACCGGGTCGTCGTCCACGACAGCCACGGCGGCCACACGGTCACCGCGGAACTCATCACCCGAATCCACCCGGCAGGGAGAACATCCGCGCTCCCCGAAACGCCGAACCCCGGCAGGCAGCCTCTTCCGTGCCAGTGCAGGGCCGCCGCCTACCCCTCAACGAGGCGTGCTCCATTCCCATGGCGGCACACGAGGCCAGCAGCCCGCGCCTGGCCCTGCACTGGTCACAGGGGCGCACGCGCCACATCACCAACCAACTCGACGCCCCATACTCGCAGCCCGGACTACATGGCTGTCGGACGAGGCAGAGCGCGAACGAGCCCTCGCCTACCTAACTGTAGGCATCGGCTACCAGATCACCCTGTACGACAAGAGCACCCGCTACGTCCTCGTCTCCCACCCCGGGAGCAGCCCTATGGAACGGGCCTACCCGCGGCTACTGGTGCGAATGCTGGACCGAGGACGTCACCACCACACAGGGGCCGGCACTCCTGGCCTCTTCGACGCGTAGTCGGCGCCCCAGGCGAACCGATGGGTGGCCATCGCCCTGCGCACCATCTTCACCGGCTCTCGACTCCGACGCATCTGACCAAGCATGGGCATGGCTGCACGATCAACGCGCCGAGACCCCGACGGGCCCCCTGCCCTCCGAGCCATGCACCGTGACCATCACGCACGCTCACATCCGCGTCACATGGACAATGCGGCGTCCTCTTCGTGCCCCTCGCACACCGGCAGAACGCTGAACTCCCGGCCTGCGCACACAGCTTCCAGCCGGGCACCACAGACTGAGTTACAACTGACCTCACTGGTCAAGGCAGCTCGCTCCGCTCACCGCGCGAGGCCCAGCCCCGGCCGGGCCTGCGCTCCTACCTCCGACCCGCTCCAACCCGGCCGGCGCCCGTACCGCGCACTGAGCAGTCAGCCGCTTGATGTCAGAGAAGGCTACGTCGCGGCTGGGGCGATCGGCTTCGCGGCTTTTAGGCAGCCAAGTTGACCCGAGCCTCGCAGATCATGACCCCAACGTCGTGCTTTACCGGGCAGGTCCATTACCTGCCCGACGCGCCGGAATCTTAACGGGGTCATGATCACTCGCGCCAAAGCAGCTCCAGCCCAAAGTCGCTACGCCAACCGCTGTGCAACATCAAGCCGCAACGGGAGCAATGCAATTTCTCTAGTCGATAACTTTTGCAAATTAAGAGGCCAAGTACGTTTTGTCCCGGGCGGCATCAAGTAGCTGGTTGGCATAAAGATCCAGGAGGTCCCGAACGGAACTTAGCCTCTCAGCAGCATCTGTCTCAGTGAAGACAGTCAACTCACCATGCGCTACCTGATTACGCCCGCACACGAGCTTCTCGTCGATAAATGCCTGGCGAGTTGAATATGCACCCAAATATGGAAGACCCAACCCAGTAACGAGCGACTTAAATACCGTCGACGAGAGGTTGCTCTCCGTGTCTATGTATTTATCCGGGGCTATCGAAAATATCCCATTTCGGTCCGCGTCGATCGACGTCAACACCTCTTCCAAGAAACTGATTTTGGAACTATTCTGGGCGCGTTTGAAGTGACTCGCCACGTAGGCAGCCTGAAAGCAGTTTCTAAGATTATGGACCGGAATTCGCTGCCCGTTGATATGCCTGATGTAGAACGCGCTCGCGCTTTTAACAAACCCTTCCCAATGAGCGTAAGTGAAAACGACCGTCGCTCGACACATCAGTTTCTTCTGCGATTGGTCAGTGAAGGGAGTTTGGATCGCTACAGTAAGCCGAGATAGTTCCAGCTTTCGGTGAGCTAGATCCTTTTGCACCTTTTCGCCGAACTTTTGCAGATCCACGAGGGCTCTCCGTTCAGCGCGCGAAAAGCCGACGACCGAATGGAATTGTCTTTTTCATTCGCTGATCGGCGCGTACGCCAGTCGCGTGGCGGGCCGAGAAGGCAGGGTCCATCCAAAGCTCCACACGCTTACTCCGCACTTCGGAAGGATCTGCTTCGATCCGCGGAAGGTGGTAACCCATGCCCAACGTGATTGCTTCGAACGCCGTCAAGGAGAACGGGCCTTCCGCACGCCCCTTTTCGGGGTTCCACCGCCGCAGAACTTCTCCTCCACCAGCCGCCACAATCACCTCGAACACCTTCCTGAAGATGGCACTCTCCGCCTCGAGGCGTGCAGTGTCATATTCGGCGAAAGCGACGAGCTCGGAGGTAAGAAAGTCACCAATGTTACCAATCGACGCAATTTCCGATTCTGCAAGGTTGCGGAGAAATACGAATCGTAGAGCCAACTCCATATGATAGCGCTCATCAACGAGCCGATCAGGAAGCTCCAATGCCTCTAGGAAAGCAGGGATCTGTGAAACTTCGGTGAGCCATTCAAAGTGGGACTTGCTCATACTGACGAGCAGACAGTTACGAAGCTCCTGCGGAGTGGCGACCGAGCCGAATGAATTAAGTCGCTGGAACAGGTCATATTTCGCCCTATTGTCGCTTTCCCTCTTGATGATTTTCATATCCACGCGAGCGCGCTTGAAATCCAAGCGCTGAGTTGAATCAAGCGATCGCTGTGCTCCCTCTACGGGTTCGTAAGAGCAGCCGTCCAGTAGAGTCAAGAAAGGCGCAGTTGAGCAGACAAGCGGCTTATACCGTACGCCTTCCTCGTCCTTCAAAATGCCCATGAACTGGAAGATTGCCGAAAGGCGTTGCACGCCATCGACTACGTCCCAAACACCATTTTCATTCTGTGCCACGAACACGCTAGGAAGCGGGATTCCCAGGAGAATGCTCTCAATCAGCCGACTCTTCTGGCTTTCTTCCCACCTAAAAATCCTTTGGAACTCAGGATGAATATCGATCTCGCCGTCACGATAAAGATTGGAAAGCTCTCCGATCGACATCGGGTAAGAATCAGTGGCGATTTGCCGACGATAACCGCTGATTTGTTCCTCTAGAGTCATGCATGAAGAATAGCAGTCGTCCGTTTCATACGGGCAGGAGTTGCCAAAGCTGCCTGTCTCTGTCTTCGTACTCAAGTCGGAGTGATCTTGACTCGCCGGGCCGGTCGTTGATCCGGGCCAGGTGTCATGGGCCAAGCGATGGCTTTGGGAGTGGGAGCGTGCCTGAGCCTCACTGGTCTACCGTTGTGGCTTGCTCTGGTCGACGGCGGTTGGCGGCGTGACGGAGGTTGATGGAAGCGGGGTGAGGGACAGTCCCGTAGGGAGGCAAGCACGACGGCCGGCACAAGAGCTGATCGAACTCCTGCTGCCGTGCGCCCTCTCAGTTTCCTTCTCATTCAGCGCTGTGCACAACCGTTCGGGTGGGGCCCGGAGCCGTCCGCATGCTCCAGCGGTCAGCCGTCCATGACCCAGGTGAACGCTGCCGCACCCAGCTCGCCACCCCACACGCGCCTCGCGAGTAGAACCCCCGACGCCACACGGTTCCACAACCGCACCAGATCGAGCGGGGAGCCGCAGGGAACCACAGTGAGACGGTCTGGCCCGGCCATGCCTCACAATGAATGTTCGCGCAGGTCAGCGCCCGTAAAGACGCCAGATGCCCGCAGCTTCCCAGGCTGAGGGCTCAGGCAACGACATCACGTGCTGGCCGTCATGGCTCAGGTCGACTCCAGGGCAGCGTGGCCGAGGCCGGTGAGGGTGCGGCGAGGCACACGCGGGCCTGGTCGGTCGGCTCACCCGCCATCGTGGCTGACTGTCATCGGCTGAGGTTCGTGCCACAACCGTGGCAGATACAAGGGTCATTCAGGATCAACACCGGTGCTCACTGGTCGAGTAGCCGCGCGCTTACACGGCCAGCAAAGTCACAACTCAGCCCGTACATCCCCCAACCTCTCTCCTATAGGGGTGGTCAGTGGCAGACCCGTGAGGTTCGACGTACTGACCGGTGTGCGCCCGGATCCCCTGATGCCATCGGCCATGCGCCCTGCCCTGCGTAGGCAAGGTGCTCCAGACTGAATTCCCGAACCCAAGGCGGACCAGTGGGAGGGGTAAGGACCGTGGGTGAGTGGAAGCAGGGCAAGTGTGGTTGGCCGACGGATCGAGGCAGCTGCCGCAACAAGACGATGAAGGGCACCTCGCGTTGTTACCGCCACCAAGGTGACTGGACGAAGCGTGGCCAAGCTGAGCTGCAGAAGAGGGCGAGCAAGCGCCGCAAGAAGTGAGTCAGAGTTGCGCGGTGAGTGCCTACTGTAACTGCGTGACAACGCTGACGAACTTCGGCAGACGAGCACGAACGTCTACGGACCGTCAGTGCAGGTGAGTGCCACGCCAGCCCAAGGCCAGACGTCCGCCCGAGTTGCTTCGGGACGAAGAGGTCGTGGGTTCAAATCCCGCCACCCCGACAGCCGAAGCACCAGATCAGGCCCGGTGCTGAGAGATCAGCACCGGGCCTGGTCTGTGTTGGAGGCCACTCAGCACCGGCACCGCACCTGCGCCGCGCCTACCGCGCGGCGGCCGCGGAGCCGCCGGTCGTGCCCCAGCAGTGTGGAACCCGGCCCGCCGAGTCGCTTCAGCGAGATGCGGCCCCGGAACTCAACACCGCCACCGGCCTCAGCCAAGCCCCCACCTGGCGCCTCCACCGCCAACCTCAGTCGGCCCCTCTTCGCACCAACGCGGGAGCCAGCAGTTCCAGTGCTTCCTCCCACCGGAAGCGGTCCGCTCCCCCGCCTGCCTTCGGACGGTGCGGCTCGTACGTCCCGACCAGCACCCCCATCTCCCGCAGCTGTTCCAGGCTCCGGCCGTACGCCGGGTGGGCGGCCATGGCAGCGTTCACGTACGGCAGGACAGCGGTCGGTGTACCCAGCCCGTACGCCTCGCACAGGATGCCCAGGGCGAGGGTGTCGGCAATGCCGGCCGCCCACTTGTTGACCGTGTTGAACGTCGCCGGCGCGACGGCGATCGCGTCGGCAGGCGGGAGCGGGCGCGGGTCACCGGGGCTGCGCCAGGCTGAGCGGATCGGGTAGCCGGTCCGGGCCTCGATCGCCTCGGCATCGAGGAAGCCGAGCCCTTGGGGCGTGGCTATGACGCCGACGCCCCACCCTCGCTTCTGCGCGGCGCTGACCAGCTTGTGGACGTCGCCCGCGATACCGGCGGCGCAGACGACGACGTACAGGAACGGATGCTTTGCGGTCACGCGGGGACTCCCAGTCGACGGCTGAAGCGGTGGAGTTCGGGCCCGGTGGCCCTCGGCCAGGCGGCCCTGCTGGTAGTAGGCGCGGGCGGCCTCGATTTCCGCAGGGCCGCTCGGCGGTCGGGGACGGGGATCTGGCGGCGCATGAGGAGGTGGCGGCGCTCGACCGTGCCGCCGGTCAGAGGTGGGCTTCTTCTTCCCTCGTGTCGAAGTCTTCGCGTGCGCGTTCGATCGCGGGCATGTTCTGTGAGGCCCACGCCAGCAGGACGTCCACGGGGTGCCGGAGGGTCTTGCCGAGGGGCGTGATCCGGTACATGACCGCCACGGGGCGGGTGGAGACCAGCTCGCGCTCGATCACGCCGTTGCGCTCGAGTCGCCGGAGTGTCGCGGTGAGCGATTTCTGCGTGACCCGGGGGATGGCCCGGCGCAGTTCGTTGAAGCGGCACGGGCGTTCGCAGAGTTCGTTGAGGACGCTGAGCGACCACTTGTCGAGGATCTGGTCGAGCAGTTCGCGGTGCGGGGCGTCGATGCGGAGTTCGCCCTCGGTATCCATGGTGAAACCTGGTCTCGTTGAAGTGTCCTTCTCCTACTAAGTAGCTTGAGGATACTTAGTAGGAGAAGGGAAGAGCATGACTGTTCAGCACTTCACGCCCGCAGGGATGTTGCAACCGGCCCCGTATCACCACGTCGCCGTGGGCACCGGGACGAGGCACGTCCACGTCAGCGGGCAGATCGCGCGCCAGGCCGACGGGACTCCGGTCGCGCCGGGTGATCTGGCCGGGCAGGTGACCCAGGCGCTGCGCAACACCTCCCTCGGGCTGGCGGGCGCGGGCGCGTCCTTCGCGGACGTGCTGCGCCTGACGTTCTACGTGACCCGGTGGAGCCCTGAGAAGATCAGCGACTTCATGCGCGGGGTGGAGGCGGTCGCCGACGAGATCGGGCTCCGGCTTCCGATGCCGCCCGCCTCCCTCATCGGTGTCGAGCACCTCTTCGAACCGGATGTACTCGTCGAGGTCGAAGCGACCGCGCTCATCGACTGATCCTCCAGGCGATGCGGCTCAGCCGTGACGTCACGGGCCGAGGGGGCGCCGACCTCCGGTGCACCGACCTGGTGGTCGTACCCGGAGCCTCGCCCGGCGCTTCCGCCCCCCTTCTGGGGTGACAGGGCATCCCGCTTGCCAGAGGGGGCGGCCGGGCGAGGGGTGACGGATGGCCGCGCGGTCACGAGGGGACCGGGGAGGGTCCCGTTCCCGCCAGGTCGACCTCCGCCCACACGGTCTTCCCCGGCCCGGTGCGCTCCGCCACGCCCCAGCGCGAGGCCAGGGCGGCGACCAGGAGCAGGCCCCGGCCCCCGTCCGCGTCGGCGGCCGGGACCAGGGCCACCGGCTGGGCGGGATGCGTGTCGGACACCTCGACGCGCACCAGCCCGGCCGCCGGGCCGTGGACGAGCCGCAGCGCGAAATCACGCCCCGGTACGCGTCCGTGCAGAACGGCGTTGGCGCTCAGCTCCGCGACGATCAGCACGATGGCGTCCGACGCCGGCGTGCCGCGGGGCACGCCCCACACGTCCAGTTGGTGCGCGGCGAGACGGCGGGCGAGGCGCGCGCCACGGCGGGTCGCGGAGAACCGTTGATCGAACGTACGCACGGTGACGTCGGCTTGGGTCTGTGGCATCGGCATGCGGCCCACGGTCCCGCCGTCCGCGCCTCGTCAACAGGACCGACGCCGATACAGATTCGCCTGTACTGGTTCACCCGGTGGACCGGGTGGGTCACGTTACGTGACTCTGGGCGGGGTTCGGTGTGCGACGGTACAGGGAGGCGGGCGGCTGCATGGCTACGGACAACGGCGGCGGAGGCGGTGCCGGGACCGGGGCGGGTGGTGGCTCGAACGGGGAGCACGACCTGTCCGACAGCCTCAAGACCTTCGGGGCGGTTCTGAAGGCCCTGCGGGAGCAGGCTCGGCTCACCCAGGAGGAGTTCGCCCACCGGGTGCAGTACTCCACGGCCTACGTCGCCAAGATCGAGCAGGGGAAGAGGTTCCCGCCGAGCGACCTGCCCGCACGGGCGGAACCGTCGCTCGGGGCCGCCGCGGCCAAGGTGCTGGGCGCCGCGGCGCGGAGCCTCACGCGGAGGGCGGGGCTGGCGTCCTGGTTCCGCCAGTGGGCGGGCATCGAGGAGGAGGCGGTGTCTCTGTATGCGTACGAGGCCTGCGCCATCCCGGGTTTGCTACAGCCGGAACCGTACATCCGGGCCATCTTCGAGCGCAGGTTGCCGCACCTCTGCGAGGAACAGTTCGAGCGTCAGGTTGCGGCTCGCCTGGAACGTCAGCGCCTGCTGGCTGAGCGCCCCAACACCGAGTTCTCGTTCGTGATCGAAGAGGCCCTGTTGCAACGCCGACTGGGAGGTGGTGAGGTCACTCGCGTGCTTGTCGACAACCTGCTGGAACAGGGACAGCGCCGCAACGTGGAGATCCTGGTCATGCCGCTGTGCCAGGAGGACCACTCAGGGTTCGAGGGACCGCAGTACCTGGCGGAAACCCAGGACAACAAGTGGGTGGGGTACGTCGAAGCGCACGACACCAGCGCTCTCGTCACCGACCCGAGACTCGTCAGTGCGATGCTCCGCCGCTATGGAAAGATGCGCTCGCAGGCTCTCAGCCGCACGGCCACCGCGAGCCTGCTGGAGCAAATGCGAGGAGCGCTATGAGCACCACCGAACTCGTCTGGTTCAAGAGCAGCTACAGCGGCGGCGGCGGTGGCAACTGCGTCGAGGTGGCCCTGACCCAGCAGGCTGTGCACGTGCGCGACTCCAAGGACACCCGGATCCAGCCCCTGCTCGTGGCCCCCGCCGCCTGGGCGGCGTTCACCGCGCACACCGCCGACACCGCCTGCTGAGTCCGGGCATCTGTGGCGGCGTCAGGGAGGCGTCAAAGTTCGGCGGTGGGGTCGTATGGAAGGCGTCAAAAAGTACGATGACCCGCTGAACTGCGCGTTTCCTGGGGAGGTCAGGTTCTTCCGACCCTCGTGCAGGAGCCGCCATGCCTTCCCCGACCGTCGACGCACCGGTGGCGGCCGACCGCGGCTGCGGGGACAGGGGCCCCGCGGCGACACGGGTGCTGGTGGTGGAGGACGACCCGCAGCTCGCCCGTGCGCTCGTGCTGAACCTGCGGGCGCGGGGGTACCGGGTGGACGCGGCGCCCGACGGGTTCACCGCCCTGCGGCTGGCCGCCGCGCGGCGGCCGGACGTGGTCCTGCTGGACCTGGGGCTGCCCGACATGGACGGCGTCGAGGTCACCGGGGGTCTGCGCGGCTGGACCAGGGTGCCGATCCTGGTGCTGTCGGCGCGCCAGGGCTCCGACGAGAAGGTCGCCGCGCTGGACGCCGGGGCGGACGACTACGTGACCAAGCCGTTCAGCATGAACGAGCTGCTGGCGAGGCTGCGGGCGGCGGTGCGGCGCACCCGGGCGGTGTCGTCGGCCACGGAGACCAGCGTGGTGGAGACCGCCTCGTTCACCGTCGACCTGGTGGCGAAGAGGGCGACCCGCGAGGGGCAGGAGGTGCGCCTGACGCCCACCGAGTGGCACCTGCTGGAGATCCTGCTCAGCCACCCCGGCCGGCTCGTCGGGCAGAAGCAGTTGCTGCACGAGGTGTGGGGCGCCTACCAGAGCAACAAGACCAACTACCTGCGCGTCTACATGGCCCAACTGCGCCGCAAGCTGGAGGCGGACCCCTCGCACCCCCGCCACCTGATCACCGAGCCGGGCATGGGCTACCGGTTCGAGCCCTGAGGGCCGCAGGGCCGCTCGGGGCCCCTGCGGAGCCGGCAGGGCCCCCCGCCGGGGGACAGGGCGGGGCGGACGGCGGACTCCCGGGGGTGCGGGGGCGGCGGATGTGCCTGGCGTCGGAGGGTGCGAAGGAGTGCGGCGCCCGTGCGGGCGGGCGGTGGGCCGGTGCCGCCGGGGCGGCGGCCGTGGCAGCGGGGCGGAAAAGCGGCTGACAGGGGCGGGTGGTGGGAGACAGGATGCGCGTTCGTACCCGTCGCCCGTCGCCCGTCGCCCGTCGCCTGGAGGCCCTGCCATGACCGATGCACCGCCCGAGCAGCCCGAACGGCCCGAGCAGCCCGCGTTCCCGGAGCGGATGGAGCTGCGCGGGGAGGGTCTCGTCCTCCGTGACTGGACGGAGGACGACGTGGCCGCCATGCCGGCCCTGTTCGACCACCCCGACATCGCCTACTGGACGCCCATCGTCTCCCCCTTCGACGAGGAGGCGGGCCGGCAACGGCTGGTGCGCACGCGGCAGTTGCGGGCGGAGGGGACGGCCGTGCTGCTCGCCGTCACGGTGGACGGCGGGGCACCGCTCGGCGAGGTGATGCTGCGGCGGTCGCCGGAGGGGACGGAGATCGGGTACGCGGTGGGGCCCGCGCACCGGGGCCGGGGGCTCGCGGCCCGCGCGGTGCGGGTGATGGCCTCGTACGCCTTCGAGGAGCTGGGAGCGCGGCAGGTGATCCTCGAGCTGGAGGCGGAGAACGCGGCCAGCGTCGCCGTCGCCACCAGGGCGGGGTTCCGGCGGCTGGACGTCCCGCTGATCACCGGGGAGGAGAAGGGGCGGCCGTACGTCCTGCAGACCTGGGCGCTGGACCGTCCCTGACCCGGCGGAGCGGCGGGAGGCTCGCTTGTCAGTGGGCGGCTGCCCCATTACTGTCACAACGCCTTGGTGAACGGGAAATCCGGTGTGATGCCGGTGCGGCCCTCGCCACTGTGATCGGGAAGTCCGGCTCCGGCCCTCGCGGGCAGCCACTGGGTCCTCACGGACCCGGGAAGGCGGAGCACGGGCGTGTGGTACCCGTCAGCCAGGAGACCGGCCAAGGCGCGTCGTCCATCCACGAGGTGCTGGAGAGGGTCTGCTGAGCCATGCACATAGCCGAGGGGTTCCTTCCTCCCGTGCACGCGGTCGCCTGGGGCGCCGCGTCCGCGCCGTTCGTCGTCCACGGAGTACGCCGACTCACCCGTGAGGTGAGGGAGCATCCCGAGAGCACGCTCCTGCTGGGAGCCTCGGGTGCCTTCATGTTCGCTCTGTCGGCGCTCAAGTTGCCGTCCGTGACCGGTAGTTGCTCGCACCCCACCGGGAGCGGGCTGGGGGCGGTGCTGTTCCGGCCCCCGGTGGTGGCGGTGCTGGGCACCGTCACCCTGCTGTTCCAGGCCCTGTTGCTCGCGCACGGCGGGCTGACCACGCTCGGGGCCAACGTCTTCTCCATGGCCGTGGTCGGCCCCTGGGCCGGGTACGGGGCGTACCTGCTCGCCCGGCGGTGCGGGGCGGGGCTCGAAGTCGCGGTGTTCTGCGCCGCGTTCGTCGCCGACCTGAGCACCTACTGCGTGACCAGCGTGCAGTTGGCGCTGGCGTTCCCGGACCCGGCGAGCGGATTCGCGGGCGCGCTGGGCAAGTTCGGCTCGATCTTCGCGGTGACGCAGATCCCGCTCGCGGTCGGCGAAGGGCTGCTCACGGTGCTGGTCGTCCGGCTGCTGGCGCAGTCCAACGGCGGGCAACTGGCGCGGCTGGGGCTGCGTCCGGGCACCCGCGGCAAGGCCGACGCCGAGGCGGTGGCCCGATGAGCCGGAACGCGCGGATCAACCTGCTGCTGGTGCTGGGCGTCGTCCTGCTGGCCGTGCTGCCGGTGGCGTTCGGGCTGGGGGACCACAAGGAGGAGCCGTTCGCCGGTGCGGACGCCGAGGCGGAGGTGGCGATCCAGGAGATCGACCCGGACTACCGGCCGTGGTTCTCCCCGGTCTACGAGCCGCCGTCGGGCGAGATCGAGTCGGGTCTGTTCGCCCTGCAGGCGGCGGTGGGCGCGGGAGTGGTCGCCTACTGCCTGGGGCTGTGGCGGGGACGGCGCCAGGGCGAGGCCAGGGCGGTGGCGGCCCTGGGGACGGCCGCCGGGTCCGCCGCCCGGTCCGCCGCCGGGTCGGTGACCGGGCCCGCCGCCGGGTCGGCCGCCGGGTCCGCCGCCGGATCGACTGCCCGTTCGGTGACCGGATCGGCTGCAGGGTCGGGGGCCTGGTCCGCCGCCGGTTCGGCTGCCGGGTCGGGGGCCGGGTCCGCCACCGGGTCGGTGACCGGTTCGGGGGCCGGGTCGGCTGCCGGTTCGGTGACCGGGTCGGGGGCCGGGTCGGGGGCCGGTTCGGCTGCCGGTTCGGTGACCGGGTCGGGGGCCGAGGGCGCGGACGGGGCCGTGGACGAGGGGCGCGGGGACGCGCCGGGCTCCGGACGGGTCTGACGCCGGTGCTGTCGATCGACACGGCGGCGCACGGCAGTCGCTGGCGCCGCCGTCATCCCGTGGACAAGGCGGTGCTCGGGTTCGGGCTGACCGTGCTGGCCGTCTCGCTGCCGCCCTGGCCGGGCGCGGCGCTGGTCCTGGCGGCAGCGCTGGTGCTGCTGCTGGGGCCGGCGCGGGTGCCGGCCGGGCGCCTGTGGCGGGCGTACCGGGTGCCGCTGGGGTTCTGCCTCACGGGCGCGGCGACGCTGCTGGTGCGGGTCGGCGGTCCGCACGGCCCGCTGGTGGGGCTCGCCCCCGACGGGCCGGTGCGCGCCGGGGAACTGCTCCTGCGGAGCTCGGCGGCCTCGCTGGGGGTCCTGCTCTTCGCCTTCACCACGCCGATGTCGGACCTGCTCCCCCGCCTGGTGCGGGCCGGGGTCCCGCCGGCGGTGGTGGACGTCGCGCTGGTCACCTACCGGATGACGTTCCTGCTGCTGGAGTCGGTGCGGCGGGTACGGCAGGCGCAGGCCGCGCGGCTCGGGCACACCACCCGGGCGGCGACCTGGCGGTCGCTGGGCGGGCTCGGGGCCATCGCGTTCGTCCGGGCCTTCGACCGGGCGGGGCGCCTGCAGGACGGGCTCGCGGGGCGGGGCTACGACGGGACCCTGCGGGTGCTGGTGCCGTCCACCCGGGTCTCCGCGGCGTTCACCCTCGCGAGTCTCGCGCTGCTGGCGGGGATCGCCGTCCTCAGCGCCGTACTGGAAGGACCCCTCGGATGAGCCGTCCACCGTCGCCACCACCACCCCCCTCGTCGCCGCCGCCCTCGCCGCCGCCGCCGGTCGCCCTGCGGGGTGTGTCCTTCCGGTACGAGGACGGGCCGCCGGTCCTCGACGGCCTCGACCTGGAGGTCCGCGAGGGGCGGGCGCTGGCCCTGCTCGGACGCAACGGCAGCGGCAAGACCACCCTGATGCGGCTGCTGGGCGGCGGGCTGCGGCCGCTGTCCGGGCGGGTGGAGCTGGAGGGCCGGCCCGTGTCGTACGACCGGGCGGGACTGACGCGGCTGCGGACCACCGTGCAGCTGGTGGTGCAGGACCCGGACGACCAGTTGTTCGCGGCCTCGGTCGCGCAGGACGTGTCGTTCGGGCCGCTGAACCTGGGGCTGCCGGAGGAGGAGGTCCGGGGGCGGGTCGAGGAGGCGCTGGCGGCGCTCGACATCACGGCGCTGGCCGACCGGCCCACCCATCTCCTCTCCTACGGGCAGCGCAAGCGGGCGGCGATCGCCGGGGCGGTCGCCATGCGGCCGCGGGTCCTGGTCCTCGACGAGCCGACGGCGGGGCTCGACCCCGAGGGGCAGGAACGGCTGCTGGGCACGCTGGAGCGGCTGCGGGACGCGGGGACCACGGTGCTGATGGCCACCCACGACGTGGACCTGGCGCTGCGCTGGGCGGACGACGTGGCCCTGCTGACGCCGTCCGGGCCACGGGCGGGGGCGGCCGGGGAACTGCTGGCGCGGGCGGAGGTGCTGCGCGAGGCGGGACTGCGGCTGCCGTGGGGGGTGGCGGTCGGCGCGGCGCTGCGGGACGCGCGCGGGGCGCGTGCGGCGCCGTGGCCGGTGCCGGTGCCGCGCACGGCGGAGGAACTCGCGCGGTGGGTGGCGGACGGCGAGCTGTGACACGGCCGACGCGGGACGGTGCCCCCACGCGCCACCGTCACCGCCGCCCGGGCCCGCCACCGCGCCGGGCGCCGCGTGAGGCCGCCGCCGGGCCAGGGGCGCCGTCCGGCGCACCGTGAGTACTGCCCGTGGCCGCGGCGTCAGTTGATCTTCAGTTCCGCCCAGACGATCTTGCCGATGGGTTCCCGCGGGTGGGAGCCCCAGCGGGTGGCGAGGGTGTCGACCAGGAACAGGCCGCGGCCCGACTCCGCGTCCCCCGGGGCCTGGGCGGCGGCCGTCGTGGGCGGCGGGGTCTCGGAGGCGTCGACGACCTCGACGCGGGCGATGCCGGACGGCTCGTCGACCGTCAGGCGGAGCGCGAAGTCCCGCCCCGGCACGCGGCCGTGGCGGACGGCGTTGGCGGCGAGCTCGCCGACCAGCAGGGCGACCGCGCAGGACAGGTCGGAGGCCGGGGGATGCCCCCACTCGGCCAGCCGGCGCACCGCGCAGTGCCGGGCCTGCCGGGCCCCGCGGGGCGATGACCTGAACTGGGCCCCGAACACCAGGGGTTCCGGGTGTCCGGGTCCCCCGGCCGCCGGCGCGCGCCGCTCGGACGCGCGCCGCCGGGGGTTGTCGTCGGAGCTGGTCGTATCTGTGAGCACGGCCTATCCGTATCCCGCTCGGAGGGCGTTGACGCATCGCACCGTGAACGAATGGTGACGTTGCGTATATCCGCGCGCCCCCGGCGGCTACGGACAGTTCGTGTCAGTCCTCCGCGCCGGGGAGGTGCCGCGCCGCGAAGTCCAGCTCCAGGCGGAGCTGCTTGATCCGTTCGTCGACCACCAGGGACCCGTGGCCGGCGTCGTAGCGGTAGACCTCGTGGACCGCGCCGCGGTCCTCCAGCCGCTTGACGTAGTTGTCGACCTGCCGGATCGGGCACCGCGGGTCGTTCACGCCCGCCGAGATGTAGACCGGGGCGGTGACCCGGTCGACGTAGCTGATCGGGGAGGACGCCTCGAAGCGCTCCGGGACCTCCTCCGGGGTGCCGCCCAGGAGGGTGCGGTCCATCGCCTTCAGCGCCTCCATCTCGTCGTGGTACGCCGTCACGTAGTCGGCGACCGGGACGGCGGCGATGCCGACCGCCCACGCGTCGGGCTGGGTTCCCAGGCCGAGGAGGGTGAGGTAGCCGCCCCAGGAACCGCCGGTGAGGACCAGGCGGCGCGGGTCGGCGAGACCGGAGGAGACCGCCCACTCCCGGACGGCGGCGATGTCCTCCAGCTCGATCAGGCCGACGCGGTGCTTGAGGGCGTCCGTCCACTCCCGGCCGTACCCGGTGGAGCCGCGGTAGTTCACCCGGACCACCGCGTAGCCGTGGTCGACCCAGGCGGCCGGGCCGGCGGCGAAGGAGTCGCTGTCGTGCCAGGTGGGGCCGCCGTGGATGTCGAAGACGGTGGGCAGCGGGCCGCTCGCCCCGGCCGGCTTCTGCACCAGCGCGTGGATGCGGCCGCCGGGACCGTCGACCCAGACGTCCTCCACCGGCACCGAGGCGGGCGCCTTCGCGCCGGGCGGGTCCAGCACCACGCGGCCGGCGGTGGAACGCACCACCGGCGGCTCGGCGGCGGAGGACCACAGGTACTCGACGCTGCCGTCGGGCCGGGCGGTCGCGCCGGAGACCGTGCCGGGCGGGGTGGTGATCTCCGCCAGGGCGCGGGTCGCCAGGTCGAGGCGGAACAGCTCGCTGCGGGCTTCGAAGCTGTGCGCGATCAGCAGCGCCGAGCCGTCCGGGTACCACTCGGCGCTCACGTCGCCGGGAAGCTCCAGGGCCAGGTCGGTCTCCTCGCCGGTGGCGACGTCCCAGACCATCGGCTCCCAGCGGCCACGGCGCTGGTGCCCGACCAGGAGGCGGGTGTCGCCCTCGACCGGGGCGAAGCCGAGGACCTCCAGGCCCAGCTCCACCGTGCCGCCCTTGGTGTCGTCGAGCTCGGCGACGGTGGCGCCGTCGGGGCGCAGCACGCGCAGCGCGGAGTGCATGGCGTCGCCGTGCTCGGTGTGCTCGACGGCGATCAGCGAACCGTCGTGCGAGAGGTCGCCGACGCCGGCCGACTCCTGGTGGCGGTAGATCTCCACCGGGTCCTCGCCCTCGCGGGCCAGGTGGATGGAGGTGCCCTCCTCGTCGGCGGAGCGGCCGACGACGGCGGTGCGGCCGTCCCGTCCGAGGGCGAGACCGGCGGGGTAGGACGGCTCCAGGCCGGGGACCGCCTCCTCGTCGGGGCCGCCGTGGAACGGCTGGCGGCGCCAGACGCCGAACTCGTCGCCGTCGGTGTCGTCGAACCACCAGATCCAGGCGCCGTCCGGGGTGAGCACGCCGTCGGTGGTGCCGTTGGGTCGGTCGGTGACCTGGCGCTGCGCGCCGGTGGCACGGTCCCAGGCGTAGAGCTCGTAGGTTCCTGTCGCGTTGGAGACGAACAGGGAGCGGTCGGGGGCGTCCTCCGCCCAGTCGGGGAGGGACACCCGGGGCGCCCTGAACCGCTTCTCCCAGTCCGGCATGGTCTCCGGCGTCTCGGCCGGCCCGCTGCTGTCAGTCATGCCCCCATACTGCCTGCCGGGGACGCCCGCAGGAGGGCCGGGGGAAGGGCACCGGTACCGTTGGCGGCGTGTACCGGTTCCTGCTGACGCCCCGCTGGTGGGCGATCAACGTCTTCCTGCTGCTCGCCGTGCCGTTCTGCGTGTTCATGGGGACATGGCAGCTCGACCGGTTCGAGGCCCGCGTGGACGGCCACCGCGACGCGACGGCGCGCGCCGCCGCCGACCGGGAGGCCGACCCCCGCACCGCCCGCCCGGTGGACGAACTGCTGCCCGTGGACAAGCAGACGGTCGGCGACCAGGCCACCGCCACCGGTCGGTACGGGGAGCAGCTCCTGGTGCCGGACCGCGCGCTGGACGAGCGGCCCGGCTACTACGTGCTGACCCTGCTCCGCACCGACGGCGGCAAGGCGCTCCCGGTGGTCCGCGGCTGGCTGCCCGGCGAGCCCGACCCGGCCGCCGCGCCCGCGCCGCCGCGGGGCGAGGTGACCGTCACCGGGGCGCTCCAGGTGTCCGAGACGCCCGGCCAGGACGGCGTGCCCGCCGCCGGGGGCCTGCCCGAGGGGCAGACCGGCGCGATCAGCGCCGCCTCGCTGGTGAACCTGGTGCCGTACGACGTGTACGACGCGTGGGTCACGCTCAACGAGGGCGACGCGGGGATGAAGGCGGTGCCGCCCGCCGCCGCGCCGGACAGCGGCCTCGACCTCAAGGCCTTCCAGAACCTGGGCTACACCGGCGAGTGGTTCGTCTTCGCGGGCTTCGTCGTCTTCATGTGGTTCCGCCTGCTGCGCCGCGAGGTGGAGTTCGCCCGCGACGCCGAGCTGGGCATCCTCCCCGAGGACGCCGCTGAGGACTCCGTCCAGGACGCCGCTCAGGACTCCCGCGAAGGCGGGGACGAGCGCGAGGGCGGGGACGAGCGCCAGGGCGAGCGCGAGGGCGGCGACGGCGCGGCGGTGGACCCGGAAGGCGGGCGGCGGGAGTCCGCTCCCGCCGCCCGCTGAGGCTCCGCGGCGCGGGCGCCGGCCGCCCCCGGTGTCGCGTCAGCCGCCCGCGACGATGCCCGTCCGGTACACGGTGCCCGCGCAGGCGCCCGGGATCGTCAGGGAGGCCGGCGTGGCCGCGCCGTCCGAGCCCTGCGGGTGGTAGGTGACGAGGACGCTGCCGCCGCCGGAGTTCGTCCGGGCGGTGCCGAGCTGCGTGGTCACCCCGTCCGCGGTGCTGTCGCCGCCCGTCGCGCCCACCCGGCCGTCGGTGCCGCCGCCGACCGTGGGAGGCGCGGTGGTGCCGCTGTCGGTGCCGCCGGAGGTGCCGCCGTCCGAGCCCGTGGTCGGGGGCGGGTCCACCGGGTCGGTCGAGGGACAGGACGCGGAGGGCACCCAGGAGACGCGGATCAGGTAGGACTGGCCGGGGCCGAGCAGCAGCCGCTCCACCTCGCCCTCGCCCGCCTGCCGGGCGACGCTGACGCGCATCGGGTCGGCGTCGCCCTGGGCGGTGACCGAGACCGTGCCGGGGTCGGTGACCGCGCAGCCCGCGATGGAGGAGTTGTAGACCCGGAACACGCCCGGGACGCTGCCGTCCCCGCCGACCGCGCCCAGTTCGGGGGCGGCGACCGACAGCTGGGCCGCCGTGCAGGCGGGGGCCGCCGCGGGGGCGGTCTCGGCGCCGCCGTCCTCGCCTCCCTCGGAGTCGGCGCCCGGGGACTCGACGTCCTCGGTCACGCCGGGCAGGCCGGGGAGTTCGCGGCCGGCGCCGCCGGCGCCCGCGTTCAGGTCGTCGCCCTGGCCGCCCTGCACCTCCGGGCTGCCCGCCGCGCCGCCGGCCCGCACGTCCTCCGCGGAGCCCGCCGAGGACACGTGCAGCGCCGTCGGCACCGCGGTGCCGGCGAACAGGGCGGCGGCGGCCACGCCCACGAGGGCCTGGCGCTTGCGGGCCCGCCGGGCGGGCACGGCCCGCCGGAGGTAGTCGAGGGTGTCGTCCTGGGGCTCGAGGTCCTCGACGGCCTGGTGCAGCAGCCGTCGGAGCTCCGCCTCGTCCGGACCGAGCCCGGACCCGAGGCTCTGTTCGTCGGGGCGTTCGTTCACAGGTTGGTTCCCACCGTGCGGTTCGGGTCGGTGCGGGCCGGTACGGCTCGGCTCCGGCGCCGGATCGGTGTCCGACGGGAGCAAAGGATGCCAGGAGTGGCGGGTGCGGCGTGCGCGGGACGGCCGGAACCGGCCGGGCCCGTCCTGCCGCCCCTTGCCCTCGGGCTCGGTCATGCGGTCGCTCCCATCGCGACCCGCAGGGCGGCGATGCCGCGCGAGCCGTAGGCCTTCACCGAGCCCACGGATATGCCCAGCGTCTCGGCGACCTGGGCCTCGGTCATGTCGGAGAAGTACCGCAGCACCAGCACCTCGCGCTGGCGGCGCTGCAGCCCCTTCATCGCCTTGATCAGGGAGTCGCGCTCCAGCTGGTCGTAGGCGCCCTCCTCGGCGCTGGCCATGTCCGGCATCGGCTTCGACAGGAGCTTCAGGCCGAGGATGCGGCGGCGCAGCGCGGAGCGGGAGAGGTTCACGACGGTCTGCCGCAGGTAGGCGAGGGTCTTCTCCGGGTCACGGACCCGGCGGCGTGCCGAGTGGACGCGGATGAACGCCTCCTGGACGACGTCCTCGCAGGAGGCGGTGTCGTCCAGCAGCAGCGCGGCGAGACGCAGCAGCGAGCGGTAGTGCTCCCGGTAGGTCGCGGTCAGCAGGTCGACCGTGGTGCCGGCCTCGGCCGTCGTGCCGGCGCCCGCGACGGCCTGGGGCGGCACGGCGGCGCCGTCGCCCTTCCGGGGAGCGGGAACACGGGCACGTCGCGCCGACGGCATCGGCGCGATCACCGGCATGCCGCCCGGCGGACCGCCGGGTCGGGGGGACCGGCGGGGGCGCAGGCCGGTGTTGCGCGCCGCCACGGGGAAGTCGAGAACCTCTGCCACGCCCGTTGGACGGCCCGACCCTGCCGAGGGTTGTACGCCCTCGTCGAATCCGTCGCGAAATTCTTCATCGCCCCGCTCTTCCCCTCATGTCCCTCGACACCCCCCGTCCGCCCTCACGGCGGGAGGCGCGGCGTCCCCCCGGACCGCACCGGCCCTCCCCCGCTCCGCCGGAGGGCGGGGAGGAAAGGAGAATCCTCGGACGAGGACCGGTGCCGAGGCAAGTGCCTTCGCGGCGGCCTGCCCGGGCCGCCGGACGTCGATCATATAAACGAATCAGGCGCTGGCCAGGGAATTTGAGGCCCGCCGAAAGCGGAAAAGGCCCCCTTTCCTCGCCAGAAGACGAGGAAAGGCGGGCCCCGGTTCCACCGGCCGGTCGGTCACCCGGAACGGGCGTCCACCGGTCGTGGCCGAACGGAGAGGATCAGCGTCCGGTGCCGCCGTAGACGACGGCCTCGTCGCTCTCCGAGTCGAGCCCGAAGGCGCTGTGCACGGCGCGCACCGCGTCGTTGACGACATCGGCGCGGGTGACCACCGAGATGCGGATCTCCGAGGTGGAGATCAGCTCGATGTTGACGCCGGCCCGGCTGAGCGCGTCGAAGAAGTCCGCGGTGACACCCGGGTTGGTCTTCATGCCGGCGCCGACCAGGGAGATCTTGGCGATCTGGTCGTCGTAGCGCAGCGAGTCGAAGGCGATCTCGGTGCGGGCCTTCTCCAGCGCCTCGATGGCCTTGGGGCCGTCGGACTTCGGCAGCGTGAAGGAGATGTCCGTCAGGCCCGTGGAGGCCGCGGAGACGTTCTGCACGATCATGTCGATGTTGATCTCCGCGTCGGAGATCGCACGGAAGATCGCGGCGGCCTCGCCCGGCTTGTCGGGCACGCCGACGACCGTGACCTTGGCCTCGGAGGTGTCATGGGCGACACCGGAGATGAGCGCCTGCTCCACCTGCTGCTCCCCTTGCTTCGGCTCGTTGCTGACCCAGGTGCCCGGCAGCCCGCTGAAGGACGACCGCACGTGGATCGGGATGTTGTAACGGCGGGCGTACTCCACGCACCGGTGGAGCAGCACCTTGGACCCGGAGGAGGCCAGCTCCAGCATGTCGCCGAAGGAGATCCAGTCGATCTTCCGGGCCTTCTTCACCACGCGCGGGTCGGCGGTGAACACGCCGTCCACGTCGGTGTAGATCTCGCAGACGTCCGCGTCCAGCGCGGCGGCGAGGGCGACGGCGGTGGTGTCGGAGCCGCCGCGGCCGAGGGTGGTGATGTCCTTGGTGTCCTGGCTGACGCCCTGGAAACCGGCGACGATCGCGACGTTGCCCTCGTCCACGGAGGCCTGGATGCGACCCGGCGTGACATCGATGATGCGCGCCTTGTTGTGGACCGAGTCGGTGATGACGCCGGCCTGGCTGCCCGTGAAGCTCTGGGCCTCCTGACCCAGGTTTTTGATCGCCATGGCCAGCAGCGCCATGGAGATCCGCTCTCCGGAGGTCAGCAGCATGTCGAGCTCGCGCCCGGCAGGGATCGGTGACACCTGCTCGGCGAGATCGATCAGCTCGTCCGTCGTGTCGCCCATCGCGGAGACCACGACAACCACCTGGTTGCCGCTCTTCTTCGTCTCCACGATCCGCTTGGCGACGCGCTTGATGCCTTCGGCATCGGCTACGGAGGAGCCTCCGTACTTCTGCACGACAAGGCCCACGTGCGCTCCTCGCTCGCTTCGTTTCTCTCCGCACGCACAGGTGTGCGGCGGTCGATTCAGTCTAACGAGCGGCCGAAAATCCCATCCGGTCAACCGGATGATGAGATGTCCGTTTTCTGCACGACGCTGTGCGGTGCCGCCCACAGGCGACCGGGGCGGCTCCCGCACCACCCCGGCCGAACCGCACCTCCCCCGAACGGGTGACGGTAAACCCCTGAGCAGCCGGAACGAGAAGCGACGGAGGGGACTACTTCACGCGGCGCAGGCCGAGCGGACCGGCGATCTCCTGGAACATGACCTCGCCCGCGGCCTCCGCCAGCGCCTCCTCCTCGAGGTGCTCGTCGGTGTCCAGGCCGTCCAGCGCCTCCAGGGGCTGGTTGAGCCGGACGTGCGACACCACGGACTGCAGCGCCCGCAGCGCGCCCGAGGCCATCGCGCCCCAGTTGGAGAGGTAGGAGAACTGCCACCACCACAGCGCCTCGGTCACCCGGCCCGCGCGGTAGTGCGCCATGCCGTGCCGCAGGTCGGTGATGACGCCGGCCAGGTCGTCGGAGATGCGGGCCGGGACCGGCGCGCGGCGCGGCTGGTACGGGTCGAACACCTCCGAGTAGACGTCGACCGGGTCCAGCATCGCGGCGAGCCGCTCCCGCAGCTCGTCCACGTCGGGCTCCGGGCCCATGTCCGGCTCGTACCGCTCGTCCGGCACGATGTCCTCGTGCGCACCGAGGCGGCCGCCGGCCAGCAGCAGCTGGGAGACCTCCAGCAGGAGGAAGGGGACCGCGGAGTCCGGTTCGTCCCCCCGGGCCACCTCGGTGACCGCCACCAGGAAGCTCTCGACCTGGTCGGCGATCTGGACGGCGAAGTCGCCGGGATCCTGTGCCGTGGAGTGCAGCGTCGCGTCAGACATCTAGGAGTCGTCTCCCCTCGAAGGCGCGGCCGAGGGTGACCTCGTCCGCGTATTCCAGGTCGCCGCCCACCGGGAGGCCGCTGGCCAGGCGGGTGACCCTGAGGCCCATGGGCTTGATCATGCGGGCGAGGTACGTCGCCGTGGCCTCGCCCTCCAGGTTGGGGTCGGTGGCGAGGATCAGCTCCGTGACGCTGCCGTCGGCGAGCCGCGCGAGCAGCTCCCGGATCCGCAGGTCGTCGGGGCCGACGCCCTCGATGGGGCTGATGGCGCCGCCCAGCACGTGGTAGCGGCCGCGGAACTCGCGGGTCCGCTCGATCGCCACGACGTCCTTGGGCTCCTCCACCACGCAGATGACGGAGGGGTCGCGGCGGGGGTCGCGGCAGACCGCGCACTGCTCCTCCTGCGCGACGTTGCCGCAGGTGGCGCAGAAGCGGACCTTGGCCTTGACCTCCATCAGCGCCTGGGCGAGCCGGCGGACGTCCGTCGGCTCGGCCTGCAGGACGTGGAAGGCGATGCGCTGCGCGCTCTTGGGACCGACGCCGGGAAGTCTTCCCAGCTCGTCGATCAGGTCCTGGACCACGCCCTCGTACAACGCCCTGCCTGCCTTCCTCGGTGCTCCCGGCGGAGCCGCCTTTCCCTACGTACGGTAGTGGCCGCCGCCCCGGTCAGAAAGGCAGACCGGGAATACCGCTGCCGCCGCCGAGCCCCTCGGCCAGCGGGCCCAGCTTCTGCGACTGGAGCTGCTGGGCGTTGTCGTTGGCGGCCTTCACCGCGGCGACCACCAGGTCGGCGAGGGTCTCGGTGTCCTCCGGGTCCACCGCCTTGGGGTCGATCACCAGGGCGCGCAGCTCGCCGGAGCCGGTCACGGTGGCGCGGACCAGGCCGCCGCCGGCCTGACCGTCGACCTCCGTGTTCGCCAGCTCCTCCTGGGCGCGGGCCAGGTCCTGCTGCATCTTCTGGGCCTGCTGGAGCAGCTGCTGCATGTTGGGCTGGCCACCACCGGGAAACACGATTCAGCTCCTGGGCTCGTACGGTCGCACGACGCTGCGGTCGCGCGGAACAACACACGTCTGTCCTGTCGGGGCGGAAAGATTCACCCCTCCTGCACGAGCCTACGCGGTCGACCCGGCACGCGCCCCGTCACACTTTCGGGTGAGCGTGTCGGGGGTCCTGCGCCTGATCACGGGCCACTTCGCGCGGAACCGCGTTTCAAACCGCCGCCTGTGCCACTCGTTGGGGGGTAGGAAGGACGCCGACACCGGAGCACGCCACGTGACTATGCCACTACCCACAGTGACGGTACGGGCTGAGGTCGCGCTGCGGGGGGCGGGTGCGGGAGGGTGCCGGCCGACGGGTCGGCAGGGATCGTCAACAGGTTGTGGGGAGTAGCCGGGTGAGTCAGCCGGAGATGCCGGGGAGCGGGTCCGAGGAGCCGCCGTCGCCGCCGCGCGAGGGCGGACGGTCCGAGGGGACGTCCGCTGCGGACGCGCGGCCGGTGGGCGGCGGCCGGGCCGGCAAGGCGGCGGGGACCTGGGGGCGCGCGGGCGCCGGGCGACGGCCCGGGGGCTCCGGGCCCGGGCTCCCCGGGGACCTGACGGGCCGGCCCTTCCCCCAGGGCGACTGGGACGTCCCGGCCCGGCGGCTGGACGAGTTGTACCGGTGGGTCGAGCGGTGCGCGCTGGAGACCTGCGCGTGGTACCTCGCGGACCGGGTCCGCAAGCGGCGCACCGCCCGGGCGCTGCGGGGCGGCGCGGCGGCGGGGGCGGTCCTCGCGGCCGGCCTGCCGCTGCTGGACCTCGCCGAGGTGGTCGACGGAGCGGCCCCGTGGGGGTACCTGTCGCTGCTGCTGGCCCTCGGCTGCGCGGGCGCGGACCGGTTCTTCGGGGTGACCTCCGGGTGGATGCGGGACATGGCCACCGCCCAGGCGGTGCAGCGGCGGCTGCAGGCGCTGCAGTTCGACTGGGCGTCGGAGAACGTGCGGGAGGTCCTGGGACCGACGGAGGGCACGGCCGGGGAGGCCGCGGAGCGGTGCCTGGGAGTGCTGCGGAGGTTCTCCGAGGACGTCACGGAGCTGGTGCGGGCGGAGACGGCGGACTGGATGGGGGAGTTCCGTCGGGGGGAACTCCCCTCCGTGGCCCGCGCGTCCCTCGACCCCTCCCGCAGCGACCCGCCCGTCCCCGTCGGCGCCCACGGCCGCATCTCGCTCGCCGCGCCCCGCCCCAACATGCCGCGCCAGCGGCCGCCGGAGGCGAGGTGACGCCCGGGCCGCCGGTCGGCCCGCGGTGCAGGTGAGGCTCTCGCCGTCGGTCATGCGGCGGGTGAGGGTGCCGTCCGGGGAGACCGTGAGGACCGAGGGGTCGCCGGGGCTGCAGGAGGACAGGGGCGCACCGTCCACCACCCGGGAGGGGCCCAGGCGGAGCTCGCCGTCACCGCCGGGCGCCCGGGTGAGGTCGGCCTCGAAGACGCAGCGGTAGGAGGAGGCCGTGCCCTCCAGCGGCCCCGACGCCACCAGCGTCGGCACCGGGTCCCCCACGTCGCCCTGGACGACCGTGAGCTGCCGCTCGTTCGTCCCGGCGGCGTTCTCGATGACGGCGGACCACTCCCCCAGGAACTCCTCGGGCACCGTCCCGGTGTCCCGCGGTCCCGACAGCTCCGGTCGGAAGCGTGACGGCGCTCTCCCCCGGGCGAGGAGGGCCGCGGGCCGGCTTCCCGCCCGCTGGTTAAGGTGACCGCGTACACACACGTACACGGACGGCTCGGCCGAGGCGCGGCGGTGACGAACCGGGAAGGGAGAACGCCGATGGGGGCGACCGGCGCCCCGGGCCCGGTGACCCGCAGCACCCTGCGGCAGCAGATCGCCGAGGCCCTGCGGGACGAGGTGCTGGCCGGACGGCTGCACCCCGGCCAGGAGTTCACCGTGAAGGAGATCGCGGAGCAGTACGGCGTCTCCGCCACCCCCGTCCGCGAGGCACTGGTCGACCTGGCGGCGCAGGAGCTGCTGGAGGCGGTGCAGCACCGCGGGTTCCGGGTGCGCGCCTTCACCGCCGAGGACTTCCGGCACATCGTGCAGGCCCGGGCGCTGATCTCGGACGGCATGTTCCTGCGGCTCGCCGACCGGGCCGCGGTCGCCGGCCCGTCCTTCCCCGACGCGGCGGAGACCACGGCGCTGGCGGCGGTGCGGCGGCGCGGCGAGGAGTGCCAGCGGGCCGCGCACTCCGGCGAGCTGTCCGTGCTGATCGGCTACGACCTGCGCTACTGGCGGGAGCTGAGCGGCCTCTTCGGCAACCCGTACCTGTCGGACTTCCTGCACCGGCTGCGCGTGCAGGCGTGGGTGTGCACGGTGCAGCACCTGCGGCGGCTCGCCGACCTGCGGGCCCACATGTGGGCCGGCCATACCGCCCTGGTGGACGCGCTGGGGCGGGGCGACACCGGTGAGTCGCAGCGGCTGGTGGCCGAGAGCAACGCGTTCTCGCTGGAACTCGTGGAGCGGCTCACCGCCGGGGACGGGTAGACGTCCCCTTCCCGGGGGACCACTTCTGCACGGGTTCCGCGGGGGCCGGACGGCCCCCACCCACTACGCTTCCCCTTCCACCTCCGACCCGAGGAGTCGTCCTTTGGCCTGTGACCTGTGGCTGGTCCCGCTCGTCGACGTGTTGTGCCACACCCCGGACAACCCCTTCGCCGAGGAACTCGCGCTCTACGACCGGGCGTTGATGGCGACCGGCGCGCAGCCGGTGCCGATCCACCAGTACATGCCGGGCACCTCGGGCGAGGTCGCCCCGGTCGCCGGCTTCGACTACGAGGCACTGCACTTCCTGCGACGGGCCTACCTGCTCCAGGCCTGCGGGCTGCCGGTGACGCCGGTGGACGAACTCGGCGGCGACTACGAGCAGTTGCTGGAGATGTTCGAGTCCACGGCGCAGCAGTCGCACCTCGTGTGGCACTACGACCACGCGGGGTCGTACCTGCCGGTCGACTTCCCCTACCCCCTGGTCAACGACGAACTCCTGGACAACGGAGGGCCGTTGGGGTCCTCGCACGGGCTGCTGCGGGACCTGCAGTTCGTGGCCCCGGCGCTGGGCATCGACCCGGCCGCGCCGCCCGCGGCGCCCGCGCCGCCGTCGTCGCCGACGGAGCTGGAGCAACCGGCGGATCCGGCGCCGTACGACCCGAGTCCGTTCGCCCGGGAGCGGCATGTGTGGCTCGGGCTGCACGCGGCGGCGGTCCGGAGCCTGGCCCAGGGTTCCATGATCGTCTTCAGTTGACGCCCCGGCCCCCGTCGCTCCGGCGGGGGTGGGGCCCGCCCCCCGGCCGGGGGCGGGCCAGGGGATGTCAGGGACGGAGGAGTTCCGCGAGGGTGCGGGCCGCGCGTTCGGTGTCGGCGTGGCCGACGTAGAGCGGGGTGAAGCCGAAGCGGAGGATGTCGGGGCGGCGGTGGTCGCCGACGACGCCGCGGGCGATGAGCGCGGACATGACCTCCTCGGCCCGTGCGGTCCGCAGCGAGACCTGGCTGCCCCGCTCCTCGTGCGGGAGCGGCGTCACGCACTCGACGACGCCCTCGGGCACGTACGCGTCGACGCACTCGAGGAAGAAGTCGGTGAGCGCCAGCGACTTCCGCCGCACCGCCGCGATGTCCACGCCCTCCCAGACGTCCAGCGCCGCGTCGAGCGCGAGGAGGGAGAGGATCTCCGGCGTGCCGACCCGCCCCCGCACCGCGCCCGCGGCGGGCGCGTAGTCGGGGCGCATCCCGAACGGCTCGGCGTGCGAGTTCCACCCCGGCAGCGGCGTGTCGAACCGTTCCTGGAGGTCGCTCCGGACGTACAGGTACGCCGGCGCGCCGGGCCCGCCGTTGAGGTACTTGTACGTGCAGCCGACCGCCAGGTCGACCCCGTGCTCGTCCAGTCCCACCGGCAGGGCGCCCGCGCTGTGGCAGAGGTCCCAGACGGCGACCGCGCCCGCCGCGTGGACCGCGGCGGTGAGCCCGGGCAGGTCGTGCAGCCGCCCGGCGCGGTAGTCCACGTGGTTGAGCAGCACCGCCGCGGTGCGCGGGCCGAGCGCGGCCGGCACCTCGCCGGGCCGCACCGGCCGCAGCGAGCAGCCGGTCATCCGGGCCGCGGACTCGGCGACGTAGCCGTCCGTGGGGAAGGTGGTGGCGTCGACCAGGATCTCGTCCCGTTCGACCGCCCCGTCGCCCTCACGGGCGATGCGGACGGCGGCGACCAGCGCCTTGAAGACGTTGACCGAGGTGGAGTCGCCCACCACGACCTGCCCGGGCGCCGCGCCGATCAGCGGGGCGATCCGGTCGCCGACCCGTTCGGGCGCGGTCCACCAGCCGCTCTCCTCCCAGGAACGGATCCGCAGCTCGCCCCACTGCCGCCGCACGACGTCCTGCATCCGCTCGGCGACGCCCACGGGCAGCGCGCCCAGGGAGTTGCCGTCCAGGTAGACGGCGTCGTCGAGGACGAAGCGGGACCGCAGGCCGGCGAGCGGGTCGCGGGCGTCGAGCTCGGTGGCCTTCGACAGGAGTTCAGACATAGGAGCGCGCCGTCCAGAGCTCGGGGAACACGGTGTTGCGGGCGCGCTTCTCCAGCCAGGCGACGCCGGCGGAGCCGCCGGTGCCGGTCTTGGCGCCCATCGCGCGGCGGGTGGCGACCAGGTGGTCGTTGCGCCAGCGCCAGACCAGCTCGGCGACGTCGGTCAGCGCCTCGCCGAGGCGGACCAGCGGGTCGTTCTGGTCCCGGGTGTAGATGTCGGTCCACACCCGTTCGACCTCGGACGACGGCTCGTACTTGGCGGAGACGTCACGCCGCAGCACGGCCTCCGGCACCGCGTGGCCGGCGCGGGCCAGGAAGCGCAGCACCTCGTCGTAGAGCGAGGGCTCGTGGAGGGCCTTCTCCAGCTCCGCGTGGGCGCGCGGCGTGCCGCGGTGCGGGACCAGCATCGAACGGGACTTGTCGCCGAGGAGGAACTCCAGGCGGCGGTACATCGCCGACTGGAAGCCGGAGCCCTCGCCGAGGGCGCCCCGGTAGGAGTTGAACTGGGCCGGGGTGAGCTGCCCCAGCGGGATCCAGGAGGCGTTGAGGGCCTCCAGCTCGCGCACCGAGCGCTTGAGCGCGTCGGTCGCGGTCGGCACGTCGTCACGGCGGAGGGCTTGCGCGGCCGTCTCCCACTCGTGGACGATCACGGTGAACCACAGCTCCATGACCTGGGTGGTCACCAGGAAGACCATCTCGCCCGGGTCGTCCGAGCGGAGCTGCTGGAGGTGGGTCAGTACATCCGCCCGGACGTAGTCCTCGTAGGGCGTCGAGCCGTCGAACTCGAGATGCGGGGTCTCCGGCTCGAAGGTCTGCTGAGCCTGTCGGGACATCGCTGTCTCCTGCTGTACTCCGGGTAGCGGTCCGCCCCTGCCGATACCGGCACGGGGGCCCCGGTCCCCGCGGCAATCCTCCGTAATGATCCCCCGGTCCGGCAATACCCGCCTGGTGGGAGCCTTCCGGCACACTCCGTCGACGATGGCCGGTGCACGACGAGGCCGAGAGAGGTTGGAACGCATGACCGACGCACAGAGGGCGGCCGAGGACGAGGGGCGGTCGGCCGCCGAGGAGAGGTCCCTCTTCTCGCACGAGCCGGTCGCCCCGGACGCCACCCGCGCCTACGGGGACCATCCGGACCAGGTGATCGACTTCTACGCCCCGCTCTCCGGGAGCGCGCCCGCCCCGCTGGTCGTGGTGGTGCACGGCGGCGCCTGGCGGGCCCCGTACGACCGGGCGCACGTCACCCCGTTCGCCCGGTTCCTGGCCCGGCGCGGGTTCGCCGTGGCGGTGCCCGAGTACCGGCGCGGCGGGGCCGCGGAGGGCGAGGCGGGGCACTGGCCCCGGACTCCGGACGACGTCGCGGCGGCCCTGGACGCGCTGCCCCGGCTGGCCGCGGAGGCGCTGGGCGGGCGGGCCGACGTCCGCCGCACGGTCCTCACCGGTCACTCGGCCGGCGGCCACCTGGTGCTGTGGGCGGCCGCCCGGCACCTGCTCCCCGAGGGCAGTCCCTGGCGCACCGACGCCCCGCCCCGGATCCGCGGCGTGGTGGCGCTGGCGCCCATCGCCGACCTCGAGGTCGCCGAGAAGCTGGAGGTCTGCGGTCACGCCTCGCTGCAGTTCCTCGGCGGACCGGACCTCTTCGAGGAGCGCCGCCCGCAGGCCGACCCGGCGCTGCTGGTGCCCAGCGGCGTCGCCACCACCGTGGTGCACGGCCGGGAGGACCTGGACGTGCCGCCGGCGGTCTCGGAGGCGTACGCCGAGGCGGCGGCCCGGGCGGGCGAGGTGGTGGGCGTGACCCTGCTGCCGGGCGTCGGCCACTTCCCGCTGATCGACCCGGCCGCCGGCGCCTGTGCGGTGGTGGCCGAGGAGATCGCCCAGCTGGCATGGTGAACGGGTGAACGCCGCCGTGACCTCCGCAGACGCCCTGCCCTTCGCGCCCTCCGACCCGCACTTCGTCGCCGACCCCTACCCGGCCTACGCCGAGCTGCGCGCCCGCGGCCGGGTGCTGTGGTGCGAGGAGACCGGCCAGTGGCTGGTGCCGCACCACGCCGACGTGTCGGCGCTGCTGCGGGACCGGCGGCTCGGCCGTACGTACCGGCACCGGTACACCCACGAGGAGTTCGGCCGCACCCCGCCCCCGCCCGAGCACGAGCCGTTCCACACCCTCAACGACCACGGGATGCTGGACCTGGAGCCGCCGGACCACACCCGGATCCGGCGGCTGGTCTCCCAGGCGTTCACCCCGCGCACCGTGGAGCGGCTCGCGCCGTACGTCCACGCCCTGGCCGGGGAGCTCGTCGGCCGGCTGGTGGAGGCGGGCGGCGGCGACCTGCTGGCGGAGGTGGCCGAGCCGCTGCCGGTGGCGGTGATCGCCGAGATGCTGGGCGTCCCGGAGGCGGACCGCGCGCCGCTGCGGCCGTGGTCGGCCGCGATCTGCGGGATGTACGAGCTCAATCCGTCCGCGGAGACGGCCGAGCGGGCGGTCCGGGCGTCGCTGGAGTTCACCGACTACCTGCGGGAACTGATCGCCGAACGCCGCCGGCGGCCCGGCGACGACCTGGTCTCGGCCCTGACAGCCGCCCACGACGAGGGCGACCGGCTCACCGAGCAGGAGATGATCTCCACCTGCGTGCTGCTGCTCAACGCGGGCCACGAGGCCACCGTCAACGGCACCGGCAACGCCTGGGCGACGCTGTTCGAGCACCCGGGGCAGCTGGCGGCGCTGCGCGCGGACCGATCCCTGGTGCCGTCCGCGGTGGAGGAACTGCTGCGCTTCGACACCCCGCTGCAGCTCTTCGAACGCTGGGTTCTGGAGGACGTGGAGATCGACGGGACGGTGGTCCCGCGGGGCGCCGAACTGGCGCTGCTGTTCGGGTCCGCCAACCGCGACCCCGCGGTCTTCGCGGAGCCGGACCGGCTGGACCTGGGCCGGCGGCGGAACCCGCACATCTCGTTCAGCGCGGGGATCCACTACTGCATCGGGGCGCCGCTGGCCCGCATGGAGCTGGCCGCCTCGATGACCGCGCTGCTGGAGCGCGCACCGGGGATGCGGCTCGCCGCCGAGCCGGTGCGGCGGCCCGACCTGGTGATGCGGGGCCTGGAGGAACTGCGGGTGGAGATCGCCTGACCTCCGGTCCTGCCCCTCCGGTGCTGCCCCTCCGGCCCGCCTGACCTCCGGCCCGCCGTGAACCGGCGGTGGGGCGGCCGGGCGAGGTGGCGGGGCGGCCGGGTGGGGACCGGGCCGGCCGGGGCGGTCAGCCGACGGTCTGTTCGCCGCCCGGCCGCGGTCCCACCGCGGCGATCGCGTCGGCGGCCGTGGGGTGGATGGCCAGGACGGTGTCCAGGCCGGTCAGCTTGAGCATCCGGTCCAGCCGCGCCGGGACCGCGGCCAGTGCCATCGCGCCGCCGACGGCCTGGGCCGCGTGCCAGATGTTGATCAGCGCGTTGAGTCCCGCCGAGTCGCAGAACCCGACGCCCGACAGGTCCAGGACGAGACGGGTGCGGCCCTGTTCGATCAGGTCGAGGGCCCGCGAGCGGAGTATCGGCGCGGTATGGAAGTCGATCTCGCCGCCGACCGCGGCCACGGCCAGCGGACCGTGGATCTCCTCCACGGTCAGGAGCAGCTCTTGCTCGGACACGTCTTCAGTGCTCCTCGTCCGTAGCGTCCGTGGGCAATGTCGTGGTGTGCGCGGTGGACGTCACGCCCGGCATCTGCCGCTCGGCGTCCTCGGCGGTGGGCACCGAGAGCGCCAGGAGCGCAACGTCATCCTCCGCCCCTTCGGGCAGGGAGTCCAGCAGATCCACGATGTCGTCCACCAGACCGGTGGCACCGCCCGTACCGCGGCGGCGGGCGAGGAAGGCGGCCAGGCCCTCGTCACCGATCATCCGTCTGTCCTCGCCGGCCCGGGCCTCGATGAGCCCGTCGGTGTACAGGAGCAGCACCTCTCCGGGGGACAGGACGACCGTACGCGACCGGAAGCGGGCCTCGGGAAGCGCCCCTATCAGCATGCCTCCTTCCAGCCCGACCGCGCGCACCCGGGGCTCGCCGCCGGGCCCGCGGCCGACGTGGTACGCCGGGGGGTGGCCGCCGGTGCCCAGCTCGACCGTGAAGCCGCCCTCCTCGCGCGGGGTGAGGACGCCGAAGATCGCGGTGCAGAACTTGCTGGTCAGGGCGTCCTCGAGGAGTGCCTGGTTCAGGGTGTCCAGCACGGCCACCGGGTCGGGCGCGTGGTGGGCGGCGGCGCGCAGGGTGTGCCGGGCGAGCGCGGTGACGGTGGCCGCGTCCGGCCCCTTGCCGCACACGTCGCCGAGCAGGAACGCCCAGCGCTCGCCGTCCAGCGGGAAGACGTCGTAGAAGTCGCCGCCCAGGTCGTGGACCGAGGCCGCGTGGTAGTGGCAGGCCAGCTCCAGGCCGGGCACGGCGGGGAGGGCCGGCGGGAGCAGGGTGCGCTGGAGGGTGCTGGTCAGGGACTCGAGGACCCGGCGGTCCTTCTCGGCCCGCAGCCGCGCGGCCCGCTCGTCCTCCACCTGGCGGACCACCGCCTGGCGCCGCTCCTGCTCCCGGCGCAGGGCGCGCAGCGCGGTCAGCCGGAGCTCCATCTCGTCCAGGACGATCGCCGCCAGGTCCTTCAGGGCGGTGACGTCCTCGGGGCCGAGCTCCCGGGGGCGGGTGTCGAAGATCGTGACCGTGCCCAGCTTGTGCCCGTCCGCGGTGACGATCGGGGCGGCGGCGTAGAAGCGGATGCCGATGCCCCCGGTGACCATGGGGTTGGAGGCGGACAGGGGGTGGTGCAGGGTGTCGGGGATGACCAGGGGCCCGTCCTCGAGGAGGGCCAGGCCGCACAGTCCGTCGGCGCGGCTGATCTCGGTCATGTCGTCCAGGCCGTGCCGGGCCTTGAACCATATGCGGTCGCTGTCGACGAAGGTCACCGCGGCGATCGGCACCTCGAAGAGACGGGCCGCGAGCCGGGCGACGCGGTCGAAGGAGGCGTCCGGTGGGGTGTCGAGGATCTCGTAGCGGCGCACCGCCGCGATCCGCGCGGACTCCGTGTCAGGGTCCGGTCCCACGGCTTGGTTGCGCAGCATGGGCCGTTCGGTTCCTCGTTCTGATCGCCGTTCCCAGGGCGCCGCCGACGACGGCACCGGAAACCCCCAGGCTAAAGGAGCCTCGGGATTTCTGGGTGCCCGGACGTCGCGGCGCGACCCGGGGGGTCCGCCCCGGGTCTCTACTTCGTCTCCACATCCCTCCGCCGGAAACCCGCCAGACCGGTGACACAGAACACGACGGCGACCAGGGTGAGCACCAGCGGCGGCGTCCACGCCATCGGCGCGGCCGGCAGCTCGGGCACGTGGCCGAGCGGCGAGATGTCGTTCGTCCACTCGGGGAAGCGGAGGATCTCCCCGAGGTAGCCGACGGCGAAGGCGTACAGCGGCACCGCCCAGGCCAGCGCGGCCGCCCGGGGCCACCGGCCGACGAGGACCAGGGCGACGCCCGCCGCGACCCACAGGGCGGGGACGTGCACCAGGGCGGCGGCGATCAGGTCGCCGGTCATCGCGGTGTCGCCGGTGGTGGCGGCGGCAGCGAGCCCGAAGCCGAGCCCGGCCAGCAGCTGGGTGACGACGGCCCCGAGCAGGGCGACCGCCAGGTGACCGCCCAGCCAGGCGGTCCGGGAGAGCCCGGTGGTCAGCAGGGCCTCGGCCCGTCCGCCGTTCTCCTCGGCGCGGGCGCGGAGGGTGGCCATGACCACGTGGACCATGGAGACCACCGCCATGACCACCATCACCATCGAGGCGAAGGACTCGGCCAGGGTGGCGCCGCCGATCTCGGCGAGGGCCTGCTGGATCTGCTCGACGCCGCCGAGCATGTCCTCGATGTCCCCGATGATCGACCCGTACATGGCGCCCATCACGAAGAGGCCCGCGCCGAAGCCGGCGAGCAGCCCGCGCTGCAGGCGCAGCGCCAGGCCGAACGGGGTGGTGAGGGCCCGGGTGGCGGTGGCCCGGCCCGGGCGGACCGGGCGCAGTCCGGCTCCGACGTCACGGCGGACGGAGAGCAGGAACCCGGCCGCCGCGCAGGCCGCCGCCGCGCCCAGGCACAGCAGCAGCGGCCACCAGCGGTCGTCCACGAAGGGGTAGGAGCGCTGTGCCCAGCCGATCGGCGACGCCCAGGAGAGCACGTCGTCGCCGCCGCTGTCGCCGGCCGCCCGCAGGACGTACGCGGCGCCGATCACCCCGAGGGCGAGCCCGGAGGCGCCGCGGGTGGAGGAGGTGATCTGGGCGGTGACCGCGGCGACGCCGGCGAAGACCAGGCCGGCCGCGGCGTGCGCGGAGCCGTAGGTCAGCGCGCCGGCGGGGTCGACCGACGCGATGCCGAGGCCGGCCAGGCCCGCGGCGAGCAGCAGGGCGAGCGCCAGGTTCGCCAGGACGGCGAGGCAGAGCGCGGCGGCGAGCTGGGCGTGGCGTCCGACGACGGCGGAGCGGATCAGCTCGGCGCGGCCGGTCTCCTCCTCGGCGCGGGTGTGCCGGGTGACGATCAGGACGCTCATCAGGCCGGTCAGCACGCCCATGAAGCCGATCATCTCGTGGCTGAGCATGGCGCCGTGGGTGTAGTCCTCGAGGAAGCGCCGCGGGCCGGTCATGGCCAGCGCGGCCGGGGTCGCCATGGTCCGCGCGGCGGTGGCCCGGTCCTCGGGGCTGTCGTAGAGCGCGGTGTAGCTGTCAGCGGTGGCCACGGTGGCCAGGAGCAGGGCCGCGAGCCAGACCGGCAGGCGGACCCGGTCGCGGCGCAGGGCGAACCGCAGCAGGACGGTGAGGCCGGCGAACGGGGCGCGCGGGGCGGGGCCGGCCGTCGTGGCGCCGCCGGCGGGACGGGTCGTGACGGTGGTCATCGCCGGCCGCCGCCCTCGGTGGCGGCCGCGTCGTCCCCGCGGTGGCCGCCCGCGGCGAGTTCGTCGCCGTAGTGGCGGAGCATCAGCTCCTCCAGGGTGGGCGGGTGGCTGACCAGGCCGCGGATGCCGGACTCGCCGAGGACGCGCACGGCGGCGTCGATCCGCCCGCCGTCCACGGCGAACCGGACCCGCGGACCGTCCACGGTCACGTCGTGCACGCCGGGCAGCTCCTGGAGCCCGGTGACCGGCCGTTCGGTCTCGGCCTCGACGGTGGTGCGGGTGAGGTGGCGCATCTCGGCGAGGGTGCCGGACTGCACGGTGCGGCCGCGGCGGACGATCGACACCCGGTCGGCCAGCTTCTCCACCTGGGCCAGGATGTGGCTGGAGAGCAGCACCGTCCGCCCGGCCTCCTTGGCCTCGCGCACGACGTCCTGGAAGACGACCTCCATCAGCGGGTCGAGGCCCGAGGTGGGCTCGTCGAGCAGCAGCAGCTCGGCGTCGGAGGCGAGGGCCGCGACGATGGCGACCTTCTGCCGGTTGCCCTTGGAGTAGGCCCGGCCCTTCTTGCGCGGGTCCAGGTCGAACCGGTCGACCAGTTCGTCCCGGCGCCGCCGGTCGATCCCGCCGCGCAGCCGCGACAGCAGGTCGATGGCCTCGCCGCCGCTGAGGTTGGGCCACAGTTCCACGTCCCCGGGCACGTAGGCGAGGCGGCGGTGCGCCTCGACCGCCCGGTCCCACGGGTCGAGGCCGAGCACCCGCGCGACGCCGCCGTCGGCGCGCAGCAGCCCGAGCAGCACGCGGAGGGTGGTCGACTTGCCGGCGCCGTTGGGGCCGAGGAAGCCGTGCACCTCTCCGGTGCGGACGGTCAGGTCGAGTCCGTCGAGGGCGCGGGTGGCGCCGAACGACTTCTGGAGTCCGGTTGCCTCGATCGCGAGGGAGTCCTGCGTCATGCTTCCGAAGCTACGCTTCCTTCAGAAAGTTGTGAAGTTAAGGAAACGTATAAACTCGGAGGCCGCACACGGCGAAGGCGAGGACAGGGCATGACGGAGGCCGGGGCGTCCCCGAAGGAACGGGACCCGGAGGCGGTGTCGCGGTTCGTGGAGCTCTTCGCGGGCCAGTTGACCGACGCCGGGATGGCCCGGATGCCCGCGCGGGTCTTCGCCGCGCTGCTCGCCTCCGACGACGGCGTCCTCACCTCGGCGCAACTGGGCGACCAGTTGCAGGTCAGCCCCGCCGCGGTCTCCGGCGCGGTGCGCTACCTCTCCCAGACCCACCTGATCTCCCGCGAGCGCGAGCCCGGCTCCCGGCGCGAGCGCTACCGGGTCCACAACAACCAGTGGTACGAGGCCATCGCCAACCGCGAGGGGCTGCTGCGCAACTGGCAGTCCGCCGTCCGCGAGGGCGTCACCGCGGTCAGCCCCGGCTCCCCGGCCGAGCGGCGGCTGCGGGAGACCCTCGAGTTCTTCGAGTTCATCGAGGGGGAGCTGAACGACATGATGCGGCGGTGGCGGGAGAAGCGGGGGGCCGCCGGCGGGGCGTGACGGCGGCGGTTCCGGTGCCTGCGGGGGCGGTTCCGGTGCCTGCGGGGACGGTCACCGGCCTGCGGGGGCGGTCCCGGCCGTGGGACGCGTCGTCACGCCGGAAGCGTCAGGTTCCACGCCCCCGGGCGGACGGTCCAGGTCCGGGTGCGGACCGGGCCGGCGATGGTGGCGTCCGCGCGGTAGCGGAAGTCGGCCCCGGAGACCGTGACGGTGTGGGCGGCGGCCTGGAGCGGCGCCGCCTCGGCGCCCACCGACAGGGGCCGGACCTCGACATCGGCGCGGCCCGTGGAACCGGGGGTGACGGTGACCGCGCGGACCGGCTGGTCGAGGTCCACCAGGGTCGAACCGTCGGCCTCGACGCGGAGGCGGGAGGGGTTCGGCCCGCCGCCCGGCGGCTCCGCCTGCGGCCGCGACGGGCGGCTCAGCGCGCTCACCAGTGACCGGTACCGCCGCCGCGCCGGGGACCGCCGGCCCGCCGCCGGGCCCGCCGCCGGGTCCGCCGCCGGGATGCGCAGCGCCCCCAGCACCAGTCCGCCCGCGTCGTCCGCGAGGAGGTCCAGCCGCCGGGGGGCGCCCTCCAGCACCGCCCGGGCCGCCGCGACCGTGCCCGGCGGGACGCCCAGCGACCGCGCGACGGCGAGGGTGGCCGCCCGCGCCCCCACCGGCACCACCGCGAGCGCGCACCCGTCGAGCTCGCCGTGCCGCTCCAGCACGGCCACCGCCCGCAGCAGCGCGTGGTCGTCCCCGACCACCACCGGCCGCCGCGAACCACGCCGCTCCAGCGCCCGCGAGAACTCGTCCGGCCCCTCCGGCAGGCACCACTTCACCCGTGCGGCGGCGCACAGCACGTCCTTGGCGATCCGGACGGACTCGCCGTCCGTCCTGCGGGCGAACGGGTCGACGACCACCAGAAGCTGGTCCGAAGCCACCTCGGTCATGCCTCGCTTCCTCGGGTCCTCGGGTAGCATCTTTGTGCAAGAGCCCCTTGCGCCGCGTTCCTCGTGCCAGGGGCTTCGTCTATTCCGGGGCAACCGGTCCGACGGGAACCGCGGCCGACGAGGGCCGCCGGGCGCACGAGGCACGGCATGGTCGTGCCGCGCGCCCCGACCCAGGACATGCCCCGCCCGGAAGGGGTGTACGCCTGTGCCCGCACTTGTGCTGCTCGGTGCTCAGTGGGGTGACGAGGGCAAGGGAAAGGCCACCGACCTGCTCGGCGGCTCCGTCGACTACGTGGTGCGCTACCAGGGCGGCAACAACGCCGGCCACACGGTCGTGGTGGGCGACCAGAAGTACGCGCTCCACCTGCTGCCGTCCGGCATCCTGTCCCCCAACTGCGTCCCCGTCATCGGCAACGGCGTCGTGGTCGACCCCTCGGTGCTGCTCTCCGAGCTGAGCGGTCTCAACGAGCGGGGCGTCGACACGTCGAAGCTGCTGATCAGCGGCAACGCGCACATCATCACCTCGTACAACGTCACGCTCGACAAGGTGAGCGAGCGGTTCCTGGGCAAGCGCAAGATCGGCACCACCGGTCGCGGCATCGGCCCCACCTACGCCGACAAGATCAACCGCACCGGCATCCGCGTCCAGGACCTGTACGACGAGTCGATCCTCCAGCAGAAGGTGGAGGCGGCGCTCGAGGTCAAGAACCAGATGCTCAGCAAGCTCTACAACCGCCGCGCCATCGCCGCGGAGCAGGTGGTCGAGGAGCTGCTGGGCTACGCCGACCAGCTGAAGCCGTACGTCGCCGACACGGTCCTGGTCCTCAACCAGGCGCTCGACGAGGACAAGGTCGTGCTCTTCGAGGGCGGCCAGGGCACGCTGCTCGACATCGACCACGGCACCTACCCGTTCGTCACCTCCAGCAACCCGACGGCCGGCGGCGCCTGCACGGGCGCGGGCGTGGGCCCGACGCGGATAAGCCGTGTCATCGGCATCCTGAAGGCGTACACCACGCGCGTCGGCTCGGGCCCGTTCCCGACCGAGCTGTTCGACGAGGACGGCGAGGCGCTGCGGCGCATCGGTGGCGAGCGCGGTGTCACCACCGGGCGCGACCGCCGCTGCGGCTGGTTCGACGCGGTCATCGCGCGGTACGCCACGCGGGTGAACGGCCTGACGGACTTCTTCCTCACCAAGCTGGACGTCCTCACCGGCTGGGAGCAGATCCCGGTCTGCGTCGCCTACGAGATCGACGGCAAGCGGGTCGAGGAACTCCCCTACTCGCAGAGCGACTTCCACCACGCGAAGCCGATCTACGAGTACCTGCCGGGCTGGAGCGAGGACATCTCCTCGGCGAAGTCCTTCTCCGACCTGCCGAAGAACGCGCAGGCGTACGTGAAGGCGCTGGAGGAGATGTCCGGCGCCCCGATCTCCGCGATCGGCGTCGGCCCCGGCCGCGACGAGACCATCGAGATCAACTCGTTCCTGTAGGAACGCGCACGGAGGGACGCCCCGGTGGCCACGGCCACCGGGGCGTTCCCCTTTCCCCGGCGGCGGGGCGGAGCGGGGCCGGGGCGCGGAGGACCCCGAGGGTGCGGAGCGAGGCAGCCCGGGCGCCGGGCCCGTCAGCCGGGTCGACCGGACGGGCGTCGCGCCGGGGTGGCGGACCGGTCCAGCCCAGGTCACCGGACCGGGTTGCCGCACCGGTCAGCCGGACCGGGCCGCCCGGGCGCCGGGCCGGTCAGCCGGACGTCACCGGGCAGAGCCGCCGCACCGACCCGCCAACCTCGTCAGCCGGGTCGACCGGACGTGGTCGCGCCCGGGGCGCCGGCCTCCTCGGCCGGGTCGGCCGGATGGTCAGTCACGCCGGGGTGGTGGTTCAGGGGTGGGGCGGGGCGGCTTCGGTGGGGGTGGCCAGGGGGAGGCGGACCGTGAAGAGGGCGCCGCCTCCGGGGGCCTGGCCGAGCGAGATGGTCCCCCCGTGCAGCGTCACGATCTCGCGGACGATCGCCAGCCCCAGGCCCGCGCCGCCGTCGTCCCGCGCCCGCGCGTCGTCCAGCCGCACGAACCGTTCGAAGACCCGCTCCCGCTCGTCCTCCGGGACGCCCGGCCCGTCGTCCGCCACCGACAGCACCGCCCAGCCGGGTCCCGCCCCGGCCCCCTCGCCCCGGTCCGGGCGCTCGGTGCGCACCCGCACCTCGACCCGCTCCCGGGCGTGCCGCTGCGCGTTGTCCAGCAGGTTGCCGAGCACCCGCTCCAGCCGGCCCCGGCTGCCCGACACGACCGCCTCCTCCAGCTCACCGGCGCGCACCGGCTCCGGGCGGCGTGCCGTCTCCTCCCGCACCAGGGCCGCCAGGTCCAGGCGTGCCGTGCGGGGCCCCTCGCCCGCGTCGAGGCGGGCCAGCAGCAGCAGGTCGGCGGCCAGGTGCTGGAGCCGCACCACGTCCTCCAGCAGCTCGCCGACCTCCAGCAGCGCCGGGTGTGCCGCGGCGACCTCCACCTGGGTCCGCAGCGAGGCGATCGGGCTGCGCAGCTCGTGCGAGGCGTCCGCGACGAAGCGGCGCTGCCGCTCGACCGACTCCTGCAGCGCCTGCAGGGTGCCGTTGGTGGTGGCCGCCAGCCGGGCCACCTCGTCGCGCGAGGACGGCACCGGCACCCGGCGGGACAGGTCGCGGCTGCCGGTGATCTCCGCCAGCTCCGCCCGGATGCCCTCCACCGGGCGCAGCGCGCGGCGGGTGACCAGCCAGGTCACCGCCCCCACCACGACCAGCAGCGCGGGCAGCCCGATCAGCATCGCCCGGACGGTGCCGGTCACCGCCAGTTCCGGCACCGCCAGCGACGACCCCGCGTAGACGGTCACGGCCGTCCCGTCGGCGGCCTCGGAGCGCACCGCGGCGACGGTGAAGTCGGCACGCCCCTCCGCGTCGCCCGGGTCGGAGGTCGCCTCGCCCTCGTCGTCCACCGGCAGCGAGACGCGGTCGAAGACGGCCTCCTCGGCCACCCGGCCCGCGGCGGAGGCCTCGTCGTCGCCCCGGTCGCCGTTTCCGCCCCGGTCGTCGTCGTCACCGCCGCGGTCGTCGTCATCGTCGTCGTCCGGGCGGTCGGCGTTGCCGGCGTCGTCCCGGGCGGCGCCGGCGTCCTGCCCGCCCCGGTCGCCGGAGCGGGCGGGCGCGGGGCGGTCGACCCCGCTCATGGGCGGGGCGCCGGTGAGGGCGTCGCTGGAGGCGATGACCCTGCCGTCGGCGTCGACGACCTGCACCGGGTCGTCGGTGTCCAGGCCGGCCACGTCCTGCGGGGACCGCTCCACCGCGACCTGGACGGCGACCTCGCGCGCCCGGGACTCCGCCACCAGACGGGTGTTGTCGGTCAGGCCCCCGCGCAGGGTCGCTGTCACCGCCAGGCCCGCCACGACCAGGGCGACGGCGACGACGGCGGTGGCGCCCAGCGTGGTGCGGGCGCGCACCGAGGAGAGCCACCCCCCGGTCACGGCGCACCCCCGTCCCGCTCCAGCCGGTAGCCGGCCCCGCGCACCGTGGTGATCGAGCGGACCCCGAACGGGGCGTCGATCTTGCGGCGCAGCGCGCTGACGTAGACCTCCACGATGTTGGGATCGCCGTCGTAGGCGAAGTCCCACACGTGCTCGAGGATCTCGGTCTTGGAGACCACCTCCCCCGCCCGCAGGGCCAGTTGCTCCAGGACGGCGAACTCCCGCGTGGTGAGCGCGATCTCCTGCCCGCCGCGCCTCACCCGCTGCGCCGCCGGGTCGACGCTGAGGTCGCCCAGCCGCAGGACCGGCGTGCCCCCGCGGGTGCGGCGGCGCAGCAGGGCGCGGATCCGGGCGAGGAGGACCACGTAGGAGAACGGCTTGGTCAGGTAGTCGTCGGCGCCGGTGTCCAGCCCCTCGGCCTCGTCGTACTCGCCGTCCTTGGCGGTGAGCATCAGGATCGGCGTCTCGTCGCCGGACGCGCGCAGGGCGGAGCAGACCCGGTAGCCGTTCATGCCGGGCAGCATGATGTCGAGGACGATCAGGTCGTAGGAGTACTCCTGGGCCCGGTGCAGGCCCTCCGCCCCGTCGTGCACGACGTCCACGGCGAAGCCCTCGGCCGCCAGTCCCCTCGCCAGGGCGGTGGCCAGGCGTCTCTCGTCCTCCACGATCAGCAAACGCATGCGGTCAAGGGTCGCAGAGCCTTCCTGAAGGCCCCTTCAGCTTCCTTCAGCCCCGCTTCAGCGTCGCCCGTCCACAGTGATGCCTGTCGAGACCACCGCACCGACTCCACGGGAGGACCCCCATGAGCTCCGACGACCGCACCCCGTCCCGCCGCCGCGCCGCCCTCGCCGCCCTGCTCGTCGCCGTCCTGGTGGGCGGAGGCACCGCCGTGGCCGTCGCCGCGTCCGGGGACGACGGCGAGCGCGACCGGAGCGCCACCGCCTCCTCGGCCCGGGAGGACGACGCGGACCGCGACGACGACCGGGACGACGCGGACGAGCGCGACGACGAGGTCGCCGCCGCGAGGGCCGCGAAGACCGATGTGCGCGCCGCCGTCGCCGCGGCCCTGGCGAAGACGAAGGGCGGCGCCGTGGCGTCGGCCGAACTCGACGGGGACGACGGCGACCGGCCCGTCTGGGAGGTCGACGTCGTCGGCAAGGACGGCTCCCGCACCGAGGTCCTGGTCGACCCGGGCAACGGCAAGGTGCTCGGCAGCTCCCGCGACGAGGACGACGACAACGACGACCGCGACGAGGCCGCCGCCCTGCGCAAGGCCGGCACCGACGCCTCCGCGGCCGCCGAGGCGGCCCTGAAGCAGGCCCCCGGCACGGTCGTCTCCCTGGACTTCGAGCACGACGGGGACGACGACGACCGCGCGGGCACGCCGGCCTGGGAGGTCGAGGTGCTCGGCGAGAACGGCGAGGAGCGCGAGGTCCGCGTCGACGCGGACAGCGGGAAGGCCGCCGCCGGCGGGGCCGACGACCGGCGCGACGACCGCGACGACCGCGACGACCGCGACGACAAGGGTGACGACCAGGGCGACGACGCCCGGGACGACGACAAGAACGACAAGGACGACAGCGACGACCGCCGCGGCGACGACGCCGACGACCGCCGCGAGAGCTGACACGGGCCGGACCCGCGCGCACCGTCGCGGGACCGCAGAGGACGAACGGCGGCCGGGCGCAGAGCCCCGGCCGCCGTTCGTGCGTGTCGTGCGTGTCGTGCGTGTCGTGCGTGTCGTGCGTGCCCGCGCGGGCGGGCCGTACCCCCGCCTCAGGCCGGGACGGCGGAGCGCCCGGCGGAGACGGCGGCCCGCCGGTCCTCCTGGAGGGCCGCCGACCGGGGCAGCGCCGCGGCGAGCAGCGGGCCGCGCAGCGTCGTGGAACGCAGGACGACGGACAGCAGCAGGTACCCGAGGAACCCGCCGAGCGTGTTGGCGACGAGGTCGTTGACGTCGACCGCGCGGCCGTTGTTCAGGGCGACGTACGACAGCAGCTGGGCGGCCTCGATGCCCAGGCTGACCAGCCCCGTCAGCAGCGCGGTCTCCTTCGCCGAGGTCGCGCGGCGCGACAGCAGCGGGAACAGGAAACCGGCCGGGACCGTCAGGAGGACGTTGGCGAGCATGGTGACGTCGGCGCCGATCAGCGGGACGAAGCTGATCTGCCCGTACCAGGGCGCCTGGTTGGCGTACATCCCCCAGGTCACCTCCAGCGGGAAGATCGTCAGGGAGAGGACGGCGGCCGCGTAGACGGCCGCGGCCATCTGCAGCAGGGCCCGCCGGACGTTCCACGCGTCCCGCCACACCTGGACGCCGGTGAGGAGCGCGAACAGCAGGAGCAGCGGGCCGAGAACGAGTGACGAGGCCACTTCGAAGCGGATGTCCATGAGGTGGGGTTCCTTCGGTCGGGACGGGCGGCGCTGACGAGGACGAGCCTCGCTCCCGCGCCGGGCCCGGCGGATCTCCCGAACGGCCCATTCACCGGGGCACGGCTACGACTTTCGGCAGAGGGCGCCGCGAACCCGCCCGCCTAGAGTGACCGACATGCTCAGAACACCCCGGGCGGCGGCCGTGGGCCGGTTCGCCGGCGGCGCGCTGCCGCTCTGCGCCCTCGGCCTGGCGCTCCTCGTCGACCTCGGCGCCGGATCCCTCTCCTCGCAGGGAGCCGGAGCCCTGCTGTACCTGTCGGCGGGGGCGGCGGCGGTCGTGGTCCTCCCGGCCGTCGCCCTCCGGCTGCGTGGCGGACCGCTGGCCTGGCCGGCCTGCGGCGCGGCCGTGGTGTCGCTGGCCTGCTCGGCCCTGCTCGGCGCGGCGGCGGGCGAGGACTCCGCGCTGGACCAGGCCTCGGACGTCTACGCCCTGTTCGAGCCGACCGCCCTGATCGTGCTGCTGGCGCTGACCGCGCGGCGCGGCTCCCGGGCCGGTACCGCCGTCGCCCTGCCGCTGCTGATGACGGCGGTCGTCCTGCGGCCGCTGGTGATCGACGTGGACGAGGGCAGCAGCGTCGTCGCGCTGATCCTGACGCTGGTGGCCAGCGGCGCCCTGGCCGGCGGGCTCACCGGGCGGCTGGTGGTGGTCTCCCGCCGTCAGCGCGAGGAACAGATCCGGCTGGAGCAGCGGCTCGCCTTCGCCCGCGACCTGCACGACTTCGTGGCCCACCACATCTCGGGCATCGTCGTGCAGGCGCAGGGCGCCCGGGCCGTCGCGGCGAAGAGGCCGCAGGCCGTGGCGGACGCCCTCGAGCTGATCGAGAGCACCGGCGCCGAGGCGCTGACCGCGATGCGCGAGATGGTCGGAGCCCTGCGGGAGGACACCGGACCGCGGAACCGGGCCCCCGGCACGGACGGGATCCGGGCGCTGGCCGAGGAGGCCGTGCTGCCCGGCGCGCGGGTGCAGTTCACCGAGTCCGGTCCGGCCGCCGGACTGCCCGCGGACGCCGCGCACCTGGTGGAGCGCGTGGTCATGGAGGCGCTCACCAACGTCCGCAGGCACGCCCGCGACTGCACCGCCGTGACGGTGGCCCTGGACGTCTCGCGCCGCCGGGTCACCGCCCACATCACCGACGACGGCCACCCGCACCCGCCGGACACCACCGGCGGCGGCCACGGCCCGCGGGACAAGGCCGTGGCCCCCGCCCACGGTGGTTACGGACTGCGGGGCCTGCGGGAGGTGGCCGAGGCGGCCGGTGGGACACTGGCCGCGGGTCCGGCCGGCGACGGGCCGGCCGCCGGGCGGGGATGGCAGGTCTCCCTCCGGCTCCCCCTCCCCCTGAGGCAGGTGCGCCGGTGACCATCCGCGTCCTCCTGGCGGACGACCAGGCGATCGTCCGCACCGGCATGGCCATGATCCTGGCGGCCGAGGACGGCATCGAGGTCGTCGCCCAGGCCGCCGACGGCGTCGAGGCGATCCAGCAGGCCGAGGCGCACCGCCCGGACGTCGTCCTCATGGACATCCGCATGCCGCGCCTGAACGGCATCGAGGCGCTGCGGCACCTGTGCCGGCCCGGCGCGCCGCACGCCCCGAAGGTCGTCATGGTGACCACCTTCGACGACGACGAGTACGTCCACCAGGCCCTGCGGGACGGCGCCTGCGGCTTCCTGCTCAAGGACGCGGGACCGCGGCTGCTGGCCGAGGCGGTCCGTTCGGCGGCCTCCGGCGAGGCCCTGATCAGCCCGTCGATCACGGTCCGGCTGCTGCGCCGGTTCACCGGGCCCGACACCGCCCCCGCGCGCCCCTCGCCGCTGTCCCGGCGGGAGACCGAGGTCACCGTCCTCGTCTCCCGCGGCCACACCAACACGGAGATCGCGGCCGCCCTGCACATCAGCGCGGGCACGGTGAAGACCCACCTGACCAACATCCAGACCAAGCTGGGGCTCCGCAACCGGGTGGAGATCGCCGCCTGGGCCTGGGAGTCGGGCCTCACCCGCTGACACCGGCCGGGGCGGGACGCGGGCCCGCCCTTCCGGCGCGGGCCCGCGCCGCACCACCGCCGACCTGACCACCGGCACCACCGTCGACCTGACCACCGGCACCACCGTCGTCCGGCTTCCGGCAGACTGAAGGCATGACGGAACACAAGAACCTCCTCGGCGGCCCCGCGCCGACGCACCTCCCGGAGAACGAGGACGCGTACCGGATGCTCGCCGACTCCGCGGCCCCCGCCGAGGTCGCGGCGGCGCACCCGACGTTCTCGCTCGCCTGGGCGATGCTCGCCGACGACGCCTTCGAGGCGGGCCGGACCGTGGAGTCCTACGCCTACGCCCGCACGGGCTACCACCGCGGCCTGGACGCCCTGCGCCGCGCCGGCTGGAAGGGCCACGGGCCCGTCCCGTGGAGCCACCGCGCCAACCGCGGTTTCCTCCGCTGCCTCGCCGCCCTCGCCCGCGCCGCCGAGGCCATCAAGGAGACCGAGGAGGCCGAGCGCTGCCGCCAGTTCCTGCGGGACAGCGACGACGAGGCGTACCAGGAGCTGAAGTCCAGCTGAGGTCCGGCTGACGCCCGGCAGGACGTGAACGACGAGGCCACGGCGCACCTTCACGGTGGCCGTGGCCTTCGCACGCCCGGACCGGTCACCGGGCCCGGACAGCACGGCGCCCCGCCGGCCGGTGGGCGGCGGGGCGCCGGTGTGACGCGTCAGGGGCGGGTCACTTCAGCTTGGTGCCCGCCGAGCGCAGGTGCCGGCACGCCTCGACGACGCGGGCCGCCATGGACGCCTCGGCCAGCTTGCCCCAGGTGCGCGGGTCGTAGGTCTTCTTGTTGCCGACCTCGCCGTCCACCTTCAGCACGCCGTCGTAGTTGCGGAACATGTGGTCCGCGACGGGACGGGTGAACGCGTACTGGGTGTCGGTGTCGATGTTCATCTTGACGACGCCGTTGTCCAGCGCGGTGGCGATCTCCTGCTCGGTGGAGCCGGAGCCGCCGTGGAAGACGAAGTCGAACGGGTTCTCCTTGCCGAAGCGGGCGCCCACGCCCTCCGCGAGCTCCTTGAGCAGCTCCGGGCGGAGCACCACGTTGCCCGGCTTGTAGACGCCGTGCACGTTGCCGAAGGAGGCGGCGAGCAGGTAGCGCCCCTTCTCGCCCAGGCCCAGGGCCTCGGCGGTGCGGATCGCGTCGTCCACCGTGGTGTAGAGGGAGTCGTTGATCTCGTGCGTGACGCCGTCCTCCTCGCCACCGGTCGGGGTGATCTCGACCTCGAGGATGATCTTGGCGGCGCGGGCGCGCTCCAGGAGCTCCTCGGCGATGGCCAGGTTGTCGGAGAGGGTCTCGGCCGAGCCGTCCCACATGTGCGACTGGAAGAGCGGGTTGCGGCCCGCCTTCACGCGCTCCTCGGACACCGCCAGCAGCGGACGGACGTAGCCGTCCAGCTTGTCCTTGGGGCAGTGGTCGGTGTGCAGGGCGACGGTGATGTCGTACTTCTCCGCCACGATGTGCGCGAACTCGGCCAGGGCGACGGCGCCGGTGACCATGTCCTTGCTGTACTGGCCGCCGGCGAACTCGGCGCCGCCGGTGGAGACCTGGATGATGCCGTCGCTCTCCGCCTCGGCGAAGCCGCGGAGGGCCGCGTGCAGGGTCTGGGAAGAGGTCACGTTGATGGCCGGGTAGGCGAACTTGCCTGCCTTCGCCCGGTCGAGCATCTCGTTGTAGACCTCGGGGGTTGCGATGGGCATCCTGTCCGCTCCTTGATGGTTCTGCGGGTGTTGTCCTTGCCAGCCCTGACCTAGGTGACGTCGTCGTCGGCACCATCTTTCCAGACGCGGGAGCCCGCCCGGACGCGCGTCCCGGACAGTGGCGCCCGAGCCGGGCGTTCCCGGCCGTTCCCGGCGTCACGGGGCGGTCCCGGCAGCGCCCTGGCGGCCCTGGCGGCCCTGGCGGCCCTGGCGGCCCTGGCGGCCCTGGCGGCAAGGATCCCCGTGCCCCCGCGGTCCCGGCGTCAGTCCAGGCCGAGGTCGTCCTTGGAGTAGGCGAACCGGTAGGGCACGCCCGCCTTGTCCTGGATGATCTCCGCGGCGCCGGTGGCCCGGTCGACGATGGTGACCACCGCGACGACCTCCGCGCCGGCCTCCCGCACCGCCTCGACGGCGGTCAGCGGCGAACCGCCGGTGGTGGAGGTGTCCTCCACCACCAGCACGCGGCGCCCGGCGATGTCCGGACCCTCCACCCGCTTCTGCAGCCCGTGCGCCTTGGCGGCCTTGCGGACCACGAACGCGTCCAGGGAGCGCCCGCGCGCGGCGGCCGCGTGCAGCATGGAGGCGGCCACCGGGTCGGCGCCCATGGTCAGGCCGCCCACCGCGTCGAACTCCAGGTCCTCGGTGAGGTCCAGCAGCACCTGGCCGACCAGCGGGGCCGCCGTCCCGTCCAGGGTGATGCGGCGGAGGTCGATGTAGTAGTCGGCCTCCAGCCCGGAGGAGAGGGTCACCTTGCCGTGCACCACGGCCTTGTCCTTGATCTGCTGCAGCAGCTCGCCGCGAACGTCGCTCATGGCGGCAAGGTTAGTTCGCCTCAGAGCGCGCGCCAGCGCCAGGTGGTCGTGGCCTCCAGCGGCTCCAGCGGCGTGACCAGGCGCGGAGCGGTGTTCAGCCCGTTGGGCGGGCCGGTCTGCGGTTCCACGCAGACGGCGGCGTCCTGCTCGTCGTAGACCACCACCCACTTCTCCGGGCTGGTCACCCGCAGCTCCAGCCGCTCCGGCCACACCACGGCCACGTCCACGCCCCGCGGCATGCCGAAGCAGTCGTCCCACGGGCCGGGCAGCGGCTTCTCCAGGCGGTTGCCGGTGGGGAGGTGGTCCTCGCCGCGCTCCTCCTGCCAGGCCGGCTCGAACTCGATCCGCGCGCCCTCGCCCCCGCCGAGCGGGCCCTCCAGGGTGCGGTTGAACCACGGGTGCCAGCCGAGCTGGGCCGGGAACGAGGACTCGTACGTCTCGATCGCCAGGGTGAGGGTCAGCGACTCCTCGGTCAGCGCCACCACCTGGGTGAGGCGGGACGGGTAGGGCCAGGGGTCGGTGAGGTCCAGGGTGATCACCGCCTCGTCCTGCTCCCGGCGGGCGGTGCGCCAGGCGTGGTCGCGGGCGGTGCCGTGGATGGCGTGCGGCGGGGCGTTCAGCGGCATCCGGTGCAGGGTGCCGCCGTCGCGGAACCGGCCGTCGCGGATCCGGCCGCACCAGGGGGCCATGGGGAAGCAGCCGTACCGCTCCCCCTGCCGCAGCAGTTCGACGCCGCCGACGCGCAGGCTGGTGATCCGTCCGCCGTTCCGGGGGCTCACGGTCGCCTCCGCGTCGCCGGCGGTCAGGGTGAAGTCGTCTTGGGTGCTCACGGCCCACGACCCTACTGGGGGCGGCGGGAGCGGCGCGCGGTCACCGGCCGCCGCGGCGCAGCGCGCGGGTGACGGCGATCGCCCCGGCGGCCACGGCCAGCGCGGCCGCGGCGGGGCCGGCCCAGCGGAGCGTGCGGTCCGCCATGCCGGAGGGGGGCACCGGCACGGGTGCGTACCGTCCGCGCGGCGGGGCGTGGTCGACCTCCTCGGCGCTGCGGCCGATCATCGTCCGCCGGGCCTGGGCGGCGTCGGCCACCGGGGCGTCCTCCCCGGGGAACTCCAGGGGGTCCTCCCCGTCGACCTCGTCGAACTCCGCGGCCGGGTCGAGGGACGGGGGCGGGACGGGGGCGTCGAACACCGACGGCCGGCGCGCCGCGTCCCCCTCACCACCGTCGTCCTCCCCGTCCTCCGCCGCCCGGTCCTCACCGGGGTCCCCCTCCTCGCCCACCTCCGCCGCCGCGCCCTCACCGGGGCCCGCCTCCGCATCCGCGCCGGTGTCCGCCCCGGCGCTCTCCGCCGGGCCCGCGCCCGCATTCACCGCCGGGCCCGCGTCCGCGTCCGCCGCCGCTTCCTCGTCGGTGCCCGCCGCCGGGGTGTCCACCGCGCCCGCACGCGGGTCCGCCGCAGCGTTCTCCGCCGCGCCCGCGCCCGCATTCACCGCCGCGCCCGCGTCCGCGTCCGCCGCAGCTTCCTCGTCGGTGCCCGCCGCCGGGGTGTCCACCGCGCCCGCACGCGGATCCGCACCCGTGGCGGCACCCGTGTCCGCCGGGCCCGCGTCCGCGTCCGCCGCCGCTTCCTCGTCGGTGCCCGCCGCCGGGGTGTCCACCGCGCCCGCACGCGGGTCCGCACCCGTGGCGGCACCCGTGTCCGCCGGGCCCGCGTCCGCGTCGGCCGCCGCTTCCTCGTCGGTGCCCGCCGCCGGGGTGCCCGCCGCGCCCGCACGCGGGTCCGCACCCGTGGCGGCACCCGTGTCCGACGCCGCCTCGACGCCGGAGTCCGCCGCGGTGTTCACCTCCCGGCCCGTGCCCGGACCGGACTCCGGGCCCGCGTGCTCGCCCGCGGCCGCTCCCCGGCGGGCCGCCGCGTCCTCGCCCGCGGCGGCGTTCCCGTCCGCGGCGTTCCCGTCCGCGGCGTCCGCGTTCGCGGGCGCCGCCCCGGTGTCGGCGCCGTCCGGCTCGCGTCCGTCCTGGTGCTCCACGGTCTCCCCCTGCTCGTCCACGTTCCCGTCCGTCCCGGCTCCCGCGCCGTCCGCGGGCCCGCCCCCGGCGTCCGCCGCGTCCTCGCGGGAGGGCGCCCCGTCCCGGTCCGGTCCGGCCGGGGTGGGGTCCTCCGCGTCGGGGCGGGCGTCGAAGTCGCCGTCGGCGGCGGGGGCGAACTCCGGGACCAGGGGCTCGCCCGCACCGGGCAGGACCTCGTCGTGGCCGTCGGCGGTCACCGCTGCGCTCACCCCTCCCCGGCTGTCGTCGGCGTCCTCTCCTGACTGCCCCGGCAGGTCCGCGGCGAACCGTTCCATCAGACGGGTCAGGGCGGACCGCACGGCGTCGGGCTCGAAGCCGGTGATCCGCCCGCCCGCGCTGCCGGTGGCGGCGAAGTGCAGGACCGTGCCGTCCGGCCGGGGGTGCAGCGTCACGCGGACGGTCGCGCGGACCGTGCCGTCGCCGCGGGCCTCGCCGCCCGCCGCCTCGGCGGTGAAGGTGCCGTCGTCCTGGCGGGTGATGCCCAGGGAGCCGCGGTACGTCACGCTGCTGCCGCCGACCCGCAGCTTGAGCCGGCCCGCGACGCCCTCCGCCGCGGCGTCCCGCTGGAGCTCGGGGAGGGCCAGGGCGACCCGGCCGGGGTCGGCGAGCGCGGCGGCCAGGTGGTCGGCGGGTACCGGAACGAACACCTCATGCTCCATGGGGCCCGACATTACCGACGGGGACGCGAACCGCACCCCGGCCGAAGGCCGATCGGCACATGTTTCCCACGCCCCGGAACGCCCGCGACACCCCCGACGCCCCGGAACACCCCCGGCACCGCAGACCCCCAGTACACCCCCGGCACCGCAGGCCCCCGGTAGACGCCCGGCGCACCCGGGAAGGCACCCCCGCGCCCGCCCCCGGCCCCCGCCTCAGTGGCGCGGGTGGGCCAGCGTCGAGGCCGGCAGCCCCCGGATCCTGGTGCGCTCGGCCGCCCGGGCCGCCGCCGTGAGGGAACCTTCCTCCAGGGTGCGCGGACGCGGCCCGCCGGGCGCCAGGCCGAGCCGGGGGGCCCGCTGCCCCCAGGAGGCGAGGAACAGCCCCCACTCGCGGCCCTCGGCGCCCGCCACCCGGTACGGCACCGTCCGCAGGCCCGCCGCCCGCAGCGTCGCCTCGACCGTCCAGTACTCCCGCGGCCGCGCCGCCACCGGCCCGGCGTGCACGGCCAGCCGCGCGCCCGGCGCCATCACCCGCCGCGCCAGCCCGTAGAACTCCCGCGAGTAGAGCTTGGCGGCGGCGGTGTCCCCCGGGTCGGGGAGGTCGGCGATCACCACGTCGTACGGCCCGCCGCGCTCCACCCGCAGCCGCGCGAACGCGTCGTCGGCGGTGACCCGCACCCTCGGGTCGCCGTACGCCCGCCCGTTGAGCGCGGACAGCCCGGGGTCGGTGCGGGCCAGCCGCACCAGCTCGGGGTCGGCGTCCACCACGTGCACCTCGCGCACGCCCCGGTACCGCAGCACCTCGCGGACCGCGAGGCCGTCCCCGCCGCCCAGGACCAGCACCCGCTCCCGCGGACCGTTCATCGCCGGGTGCACCAGCGCCTCGTGGTACCGCCGCTCGTCACGGGCGTCCACCCGCAGCGTGCCGTCCAGGTAGAGGCCCAGCGGGCGGCCCGGCCCGCCGGTGAGGACCACGTCCTGCGCCTCGGTGCGCACCGCCACCCGGAGGTCGCCCCCGTAGAGCGCCCGTCCGGCGGCCCGCTCGAAGTCGTCGGCGAGCACCGCGGCCGAGCCGAGCAGCACCAGCACCAGCACGTTGGCGACCAGCAGCACCCGCCGGGCCCGCCGGCCGAGGTCCCGCCCGAACAGCCACAGCACCAGCGCCGCGCCCACCACCGCGTTGACCGCGCCGGTGAGCAGCGCCCCGCCGAGCTGCCCGAACCGGGGCAGCAGCAGGAAGGGGAAGGCGAGTCCGCCGACCAGCGCGCCCACGTAGTCGGCCGCGAACAGGTCGGCCACCGCGCCGCCCGGGTCCTGCCGCCGGATCCGCTGGATCAGTTCCAGCAGCAGCGGCACCTCGACGCCGATCAGCAGCCCGGTCGCCAGCGAGATCGCGACCAGCACCAGGCTGGGACCGTCCCGCCACATCCCGCCCCACGCGCCGGTCCAGGCGAAGACGGCGTAGAGCGCCATGGCGCTGCACCCGCCGACCAGGGCGAGCGCGGCCTCCACGGCGCCGAAGGCCGCCGCCGCACGGCGCCGCAGCCGCTTGGCGGCCAGCGAGCCCAGGCCCATCGCGAAGACCATCACCGACAGCACCACGGAGGCCTGGGTGACCGAGTCGCCCATCAGGTACGAGGCCATGGCGACGAGCTCCAGCTCGTACACCAGCCCGCACGCCGCGCAGACGAACACCCCGGTGAGCACCAGGAACCGCGCCGCCCCCGGCCGCAACGGCAGCCGCGCCGCCCCCGCGCCGCCCCGCACACCGCTCCCGGCCGCCCCGCCCGCCCCGGACGCGCCACCCCCGCCGGCCGCACCGCCGGTGCCGCCCGCGCCGCCCACCCCGGCCGCCCCGCCGGTGCCGGTGCCGGTGCCGGCCGCACGGCGGCCCTCTCCGACTCCGCCAGCGCCCTCCTCCCCGGACGCACGGGCAGGTGGTGCTGGTGGGGCGTGCGGTTCGATCACATGACGACCGTACGTCACCGATCGAATGCTCTACGTCACTCGCTCGGGTGGTACTGGCGCACGCGCGGCGCGCGGCGCCCGGCCGAGCGCGCCGCCGCGTGCACCACCGGGCGCCCCGGCTCAGCCCAGTGTCGCCAGGGGCAGCCGGCCGAGGCCCGCCACCGTCTCGGCCCCCACGCCCAGACCGAGCGTGGTGCGGGTGGCCACCAGCTGGCCGTCCTGCGGGTAGGAGTGCCAGGTCCGCCAGACGGTCTCGCCCTGGGTGCGCTGGGCGAGCAGCGCCGTGAAGGCGTGCGGGCTGCCCGGGAAGACGCCGACCAGGCCGTTCGGATGGTCGGACACCAGCGCGATCAGCTCCTGCGCCCGCCCGGCGAACGCCCCCGGGGAGAGCACCTCCACCCGGGCCGCGAACTGGTAGTCCCAGCCGCCCACCCGCTTGGCCACGCCCAGCGGCAGCGGCGTGCTGGATCCCGGGATGCAGGCGACCGTCTCCGAGCAACTGCCGTCCTCCCGCTCGACGATGACCTGGTGGGAGGCGCCGAGCAGCCTCAACTCCAGTCGCACGTCGGTGAATCGGAGGTCGAGGCTGGCCAGTGCGGGCAGCGGCTCCTGCCCGAGCGCCCAGGCCAGGTCGGAGGCGCGCGTGTCGCTGTACGAGGTCTGAAGGGTCGTGAGCATGGATCGGCTCCGCAAGCACGCAGAAGGGGATGTCGGACCGGCGCCCCTGGGGTCGGCACCGGGGGAGACGGTTCTGCCCCGGCCGGGAAAGGCGGCCGCGTCAGTGGGCGCGGCCGTCCGCGGGGCTGCGTCGGCGAGTAGAGGGAATCACGAACCCCGGCAACGCCACAGCGTTTTTACCCAAGTTCATCGGCTTTCCATCCTTCGGTGGGCTCTTAGGCTCACCTGTTCAACGTCGCACCGGATTCGCCCACTTGTCCGAACGCGCGACCGCCCGCCGGGGGCCGGAGCCCCCGACGGGCGCGCGGTGCCGGGCACGGTCAGCTTCCGCCGCCGCAGCCTCCCCCGCCCCCTCCGCCGCACGAGGAACTGCTCCCGCACGAGGAGGAACTGCTCCCGCAGGAGGACGAGGAGCCGCTCCCGCAGGAGGACCCCGACGACCCGCTGTCACCGGCCCACCAGGCGCCCGTGTGACCGGAGCCGGAGTGACCGGAGCTCAAGCGGCCGGAGCGGCTCCGGCTCCCGCCCGACCGGTGCACGGCGCCCCCGCCCCCGGGCCGCCGGGCCGTCCTCGTCGCCATCCAGGCCACCCAGCCGACGAACAGCAGCACCGGTAGCACCACGACGATCATGATGATGGCAGTCAGCACAGCCACCGCCCTCCTTCCACGCTTCCCCCGAAGCGGCCCCCCGTGGGCGCCTCGCTCGCTCAGCGTGCCGGGGTGATGCCCGAGCGCGGGAACGCCCAACACATAGTTGAGCAAGCTCAGAGCTTGGGCGGAGGATGGCCGCCATGAGCACTCCCGACAGGGCCGCACACCGCCCCCTCCTCAACCGCCGTCTCGCCGAGTTCGGGACGACCGTCTTCGCCGAGATGTCCGCCCTGGCGGCGGCCACCGGCTCCATCAACCTGGGCCAGGGCTTCCCCGACACCGACGGACCGGAGGAGGTCCGCGAGGCGGCGGTGCGGGCCCTGCGGGACGGCCGGGGCAACCAGTACCCGCCGGGGCCGGGCGTTCCCGAGCTGCGGCGGGCGGTCGTCGACCACCAGCGGCGGCGGTACGGCCTGGCGTACGACCCGGACACCGAGGTGCTGGTGACCGCGGGCGCCACCGAGGCGATCGCCGCCGCCCTGCTGGCCCTGGTGGAACCGGGCGACGAGGTGGTGGCGCTGGAGCCGTACTACGACTCGTACGCCGCCTGCGTGGCCATGGCGGGCGGCCGCCGGGTGCCGGTGACGCTGCGCCCGCACGAGGGGGCGTTCCGCCTGGACCTGGACGAGCTGCGGGACGCGGTCACCGACCGCACCCGGCTGCTGCTGGTCAACACCCCGCACAACCCGACCGGCACGGTCCTCACCCGCGAGGAGCTGGCCGCCGTCGCCGAACTCGCGGTGGAGCGCGACCTGCTGGTGATCACCGACGAGGTCTACGAGCACCTGGTCTTCGACGACGCCGAGCACGTCCCGCTCGCCTCCTTCCCCGGCATGCGCGGGCGCACGGTCACCATCTCCTCCGCCGGCAAGACGTTCTCCTTCACCGGCTGGAAGGTCGGCTGGATCACCGGCTCCCCGGAGCTGGTCACCGCGGTGCGCTCGGCGAAGCAGTTCCTCACCTACGTCTCCGCCGGCCCCTTCCAGTACGCGGTGGCCGAGGCGCTCGCGCTGCCCGACTCCTACTTCGACGGGCTGCGCGCCGGCCTCACCGCCAAGCGGGAACTGCTGACGGCGGGTCTGGAGGCCGCCGGGTTCGGTGTGTTCCGCCCGTCGGGCACCTACTTCGTCACCGCCGACATCCGCCCGCTCGGGGAGGGCGACGGCGTCGCGTTCTGCCGGGAGCTGCCCCGGCGGGCGGGCGTGGTGGCCATCCCCACCGCGGTCTTCTACGACGACCGGGAGGCGGGCGCGCCCTTCGTCCGGTTCGCGTTCTGCAAGAAGGACGAGGTGCTGCGCGAGGCGGCGACCCGGCTCGCCTCCCTCGCCGGCTGATCCCTCCCGCCCCGGCCTCGCCGGGGCCCCACGGAGGCCGGGGCACCGTCCGGTGAAGCTTTGCGAAAGATCTCTCGCCCCCGGCGCGGTCCGTGCACACTGAACGCGTTCCGGACCGCGCCTCGCCGGTGGCACCCCCACGGGGCTCGCGCGGGGCCGGCCGGCGCGGCGTCGGGCCGCGGCATCGCCGAACGGGGGCATCTGTGACCGGTACCGAGCACGACGGCCTGCGTGGCAGCGGTGCGACACCGCTGGAGGCGCCGGACCCACGCCGCGTGGGCCCGGTGCGCGTCCTCGGCCGCCTCGGCGCGGGCGGCATGGGGCGGGTGTACCTCGGCGTGTACGAGGACCGGTACGTCGCCGTCAAGCAGGTGCTGCCCTCGCTCAGCAACGAGGGTGAACTGTTCCTGCGGCGTTTCGGGCACGAACTGGACAACCTCGCCAGGCTGCCGGCCGACTCCACCGCCCCGCTGCTGGTGAGCGACCGGACGGCCGGCCCCTCCGGACCGCCCTGGTTCGCCACCGCCTACGTCCCCGGGATCACGCTGAGCGACGCGCGGGCGCTCTGCGGCGGCGCCCTCCCCGCGTCCGCGCTGTGGCTGCTCCTGCGCGAGGCGGCCGAGAGCCTGGCCGCCGTGCACGAGCTGGGCATGGTGCACCGCGACCTCAAGCCGTCCAACGTGATGCTGACCCCCGACGGGGCGACGCTCATCGACTTCGGCGTCGCCCGCGCGGCCGACCAGACCCAGCTGACCCGCACCGACATGGTGATCGGCACCCCCGCCTACATGGCGCCCGAGCAGGCGTCGGGGAAGCGGGGCGGCGAGCTGACCGGCGCGGTCGACGTCTTCGCCCTCGGTTCCGTCCTGGCCTGCGCCGCGACCGGCACTCCGCCGTTCGGGGACGAGTCCGGTCCCGCCGTGCTCTACCGCATCGTCCACGAGGAGCCCGACCTGGGCGACCTGGCCGAGGTGGACGCGGAACTCGCCGACGTCGTGCGGTCCTGCCTGGAGAAGCGGCCCGAGGACCGTCCGACCGCCGCCGAGCTGCTGCGGTCGGCCGCCGCGAAGGGGCCGTTCACGGCGCCGCTCTGGCCGGAGCCGGTCGCCGAGGTGGTCGCGGAGCGCGCGGCTTTCGCCGCGCGGCCCGTGCCGGCCGGCCCGCCGGAGACCGAGGGGGGCGAGCAGCCGGGGGAGCGGGAAGAGCCGGGAACGCCCGAGGAGCCGGCCGGGAAGCCGTCCCGGCAGCCGGAGGACGTCCGCGACGAGCCGCGGGAACCGGTCGGGGCGGCAAAGAGGCCGAAGCGCCGGACCCGGTTCCTGCCGGTGATCATCCCCGTGGTGATCGGCGTCGGCACCACCCTGGCGGTGCAACTGCTCCCGTACGTCATCGACGACGCGGACGCCGACGGACGGGCGTCCGGTCCCGGGGTCACGGCGAGCGCCCCCGCGGCGGCCGGCGGGGCCTCCTCCGGCGTCCCGTCCGGGGACGCGAGCGCGTCGCCGTCGTCCCGCCCCTCCGACGAGGGCGAGAACGGGGACGCGAGCGCGTCGCCGTCGTCCCGCCCCTCCGACGAGGGCGAGAACGGGGACGAGGGCGGAGACGGGGACGGGGACAAGGACGAGGACCGGGAGGGCCAGGACGGCACGGGCGACGACCGCGCCGGGGACGGCGGCCCGGGCGGGCAGGAACCCGGCGCCGACACCGGTTCGGGCTCCGGCGGCGGGTCGTCGACCGGGTCCTCGGGCGGGTCGTCGAGCGGTTCCTCGGGCGGCTCGTCGGGCGGGTCGAGCGGCGGGTCCTCGGTCGGCGGCGCCCCGGGAGGCACGGCGGACGGCGTCACCACCGGCCCCACCATCCAGAACGCCTCGACCTCCAGGTGCCTGGTCGCCGGGCAGGGCAACGCCTCCGCCGGGTCCTGCTCCGGCGCCGCCGCCTCCTGGACGTTCCGGTCGGTCTCCGGCGGCGTCCAGATCGTCTCGCAGAACACCGGACACTGCCTGACCTCCTACGGCAGCGTCCACATGGCACCGTGCGGCGTCGGGGACACACAGGTCTGGACCCGCGGTTCCACCGGCACCCTCCGGGTGAACAGGACCGGCGAGTGCCTGGGGGTCAACGGATTCCTCCTGCTCCGCCAGGCCTGCGACGGCTCGGCCACCCAGCGCTGGCTCTGAGGCAGCGCCGGCGCTGAGGCAGCGCCGGCTCCGAGGCAGCGCCGGCCCGGCGACCCCGGCGCGGGGCGGCGGTGCGGGCGGGAACCCTGGAGCCGCCCGGCGTGCCGCGACCACCCCTGTCCGGTTTGCCCTGCATCGTGCGTGATGTGAAGCCGATGCTCGCCTCCCTCGTGCCGTCGCCCTCCCGCCGGAAGACCGCCGCGCCCGGGCCCGCGGCTCCGGGCCCGCACCCACCGGCCCGGCCGGTCCGCCGCACCGTGCCCACGGTGGTCACCGCCCTGGGGCTGTTCCTCGCCGCCCGGTTCGCCGGCGTGCTGGTGCTGACCCTGCTGGCGCACTCCGAGGGCAAGGACGCCACCACGCTGCTGGGCCGCACCTGGGACTCGCTCTGGTACATCGGGATCGCCGCCGACGGGTACGGCGAGGTCCGCGAGTACACCCGGCTGGTCCTCAACGACCTGGCGTTCTTCCCCCTCTACCCCTGGCTGATCCGCGGGGTGACGGCGGTGCTCCCGCTGAGCGGCGGAGCCGCCGGGGTGCTGGTCTCCTGGGTGGCGGCCGGGGCGGCGGCCTGCGGGATCTACCGGATCGGCCGCCGGCTGCACGGCCGCGGCGCCGGGGTGCTGCTGGCGGTGCTGTGGGGGCTGATGCCGCACTCCGTGGTGCTGAGCCTCGCCTACACGGAGCCGCTGCTGACCGCGCTCGCCGCCTGGGCGCTGTACGCCGCGATGACCGGCCGGTGGCTCTGGGCGGGCGCGCTGGCCTGCCTGGCCGGACTGTCGCGGCCCAGCGGTGCGGCCGTCGCCGCGGCGGTGGCGGCCGCCGCGGCCCTGCACGTGGCCGCCCTGGTGCGGGAGCGCCGCCTGTCCGTCCACAGCCTGGGGAAACCGCTGTCCGCGGTGGCGCTCGCGCCCCTCGGATGGGCCGGCTTCGTCCTGTGGGTCGGGGTGCGGCAGGGGGATCCGCTGGGCGGCTACTTCGAGGTCCAGCGCAAGTGGGGATCGGCCTTCGACCTGGGCCGGGGGAACCTGGAGTTCGTCGGGCACCTGCTGCGCCACCCGGACAAGCTGGTGTTCACCGTGGCCCTGGTGATCGTCCTGCTGGCGCTGCTGCTCTTCGGGCTGCTGATCGCCGACCGGGCGCCGCTGCCGCTGGTCGTCCACAGCGGGGTGCTGCTGCTGATCACGGTGGGCGGCTCCGGCTACTTCGCGTCCAAGCCGCGGTTCCTGCTGCCCGCGTTCCCGCTGCTGCTGCCGCTCGCCGCCGCGCTGACCCGCACGGCGAGAGCCCGGCCGCGGCACGCGACGCTGGTGGTCGCGGCCCTGGCCGGGCTCTCGTTCGCCTACGGGGCGTACCTCGTCGTCATGGCGACGTCACCGCTGTAGGGACCTGCGGGGCGCCGCGGCACGGGCACCGCGGCACGGGCACCGTGGCTCAGGCCTCGTCGTCGGGCTTCTCCGCCTCGTCGATCTGCTGCTCCAGGCCGAGGGTCTCGACCAGGTGCTTGTCGAACTCGATGGCGGCGCGGACCCAGCTGACGGTGGAGGACACGAAGTGCTCCAGGCTCACGCCCATGCCGATCAGCATCTGCGCCTCGCCGATGAGGCGGACCGTGCCGTCGTCGTGGGTGTGGGTGTAGACCTTGGGCCAGAGGGTGCGGCGGTTCCAGTCGTCGATGGCCTCCAGGAGTTGCGGCTTGGCCTCGATGGGGTGCGGGCGGTCGTAGAACGTCCGCACCGAGAAGATCGCCTGCTCGTTCTCGCCGCGGAACATGAAGTACGTGCGGAAGTTCTCCCACGGGGCGGCGAGGTCACCCTCGTCGTCCACCACGTACTTCAGCTCCATCTGGTCGAGAAGCTGCTTCACCAGGTCCTGATCCGGGACAACGGGGCCCGCCGGTCCCTGGGGCTGCGGCTCGGGCTGCTGGCCCCCGAAGTTCGGAATCGAGGACGGGTCGATGCTCACCGTGAATTTCCCTTCGTACGGATCTCCCGCCAGTCTCCCCCACGGGGGGAGGGGGGCTGCAACCCCTGTGGCGGCCGGGGCGTCGTGTATGGCGTGATCCGACCCGGTCGGCGGGGTGGTGAAGGGGCGCGATGAGAGATCCGGACAACCGGCCGAGCTGCACGCAGATCGTCGTGCTCGTGCTGGCGGCGCTGCTCCTGGGGTCGCTCCTGACGGGCCTCTGGTGGTGGTGGGCGGCCGCGTCACCGTCGGCAGCCGACTGCGGCAAGGCCCTGGCCTACGGCGCGGCCGGGCCGCCGCCGGCCCGGGCCACGGACCTCAGGTGCGAGGTCGAGACGTGGGACATGACGACCTACGACGTCACCTTCCGCCTCCCGGCGGACCGGGCGCGGTCCTGGGTGGCCGACGCCTACCCGGGCGAGGAGCCCTGGACGGACGGCGACCGGGTCCTGCACCTGGAGGTCGGCCTCGGGGAGACGCCCGGCACCGCGTCCACCGTCCACGTGGAGGTGACGCCCCGCGCGGACGGGACCTCCACCGTGACGTGGCGGGCGATCGGGATCTGAGCGAACGGAACCGCCCCGGGGCGGACCCCGGGGCGGTGCGGTGGCACGGGTGCGGTGTCAGCCCGCCGTGACCGTCAGGCCGGCGCCCGTCCCGGGGGCGCGGTCGACGCGGACGGTGTCGCCGTCCTTGATCTCGCCGGAGATGATCTCCTTGGCCAGGCTGTCGCCGATCGCCGTCTGGATCAGGCGGCGCAGCGGACGCGCGCCGTAGGCCGGGTCGAGGCCCTTCTCGGCGAGCCAGGCCAGCGCGGCGGGGGTGACGTCCAGCGTGAGCCGCCGCTCCGCGAGCCGCTTGGCCAGCCGGCCGATCTGCAGCTCGGCGATCCGCTCCAGCTCCGGCTTGGTGAGCGCGGTGAAGACGACCAGGTCGTCGAGCCGGTTGAGGAACTCCGGCTTGAAGGACGCCCGCACGACCTCCAGCACCTGCTCCCGCTTGGTCTCCTCGCTGCTCAGCGGGTCCACCAGGAACTGGCTGCCCAGGTTGGAGGTGAGGATCAGGATGGTGTTGCGGAAGTCGACCGTGCGGCCCTGGCCGTCGGTGAGGCGGCCGTCGTCGAGGACCTGGAGCAGGATGTCGAAGACCTCGGGGTGGGCCTTCTCGACCTCGTCCAGCAGCACCACGCTGTACGGGCGCCGCCGCACCGCCTCGGTGAGCTGACCGCCCTCCTCGTAGCCGACGTACCCGGGGGGCGCGCCGACCAGCCGGGCCACGCTGTGCTTCTCGCTGTACTCCGACATGTCGATGCGGACCATCGCCCGCTCGTCGTCGAAGAGGAAGTCCGCGAGCGCCTTGGCGAGCTCCGTCTTGCCGACACCGGTCGGGCCGAGGAAGAGGAACGACCCGGTGGGGCGGTCCGGGTCCGCGATGCCGGCCCGGGTGCGCCGCACCGCGTCGGAGACGGCCGCCACGGCCTGCTTCTGGCCGATCAGGCGGCGGCCCAGCTCGTCCTCCATCCGCAGCAGCTTCTGCGTCTCGCCCTCCAGCAGCCGCCCGGCCGGGATGCCGGTCCAGGAGCCGACCACGTCCGCGATGTCGTCCGGGCCGACCTCCTCCTTGACCATGGTGTCCTGCCGGGAGGCCTCCGCCTCGGCCTCCGAGGCGGCCTCCAGCTCGCGCTCCAGCGTCGGGATCTCGCCGTAGAGCAGCTTGGAGGCGGTGTCGAAGTCGCCGTCCCGCTGGGCGCGTTCGGCCTGGCCGCGCAGGTCGTCCAGCTTCTCCTTCAGCTCACCGACCCGGTTGAGGGACTGCTTCTCCTTCTCCCAGCGGGCGTTGAGGCCGCGCAGCTCCTCCTCCTTGTCGGCGAGGTCGCGCCGCAGCCGCTCCAGCCGCTCCTTGGAGGCCTGGTCGGTCTCCTTGGAGAGGGCCAGCTCCTCCATCCGCAACCGGTCGACGGAGCGCTGGAGTTCGTCGATCTCGACGGGCGAGGAGTCGATCTCCATGCGCAGCCGGGAGGCGGCCTCGTCGACCAGGTCGATCGCCTTGTCCGGCAGGAAGCGGGAGGTGATGTAGCGGTCGGAGAGGGTGGCCGCGGCGACCAGGGCGCTGTCGTTGATCTGCACCTTGTGGTGCGCCTCGTAGCGGCCCTTGAGGCCGCGGAGGATCGCGATGGTGTCCTCGACCGACGGCTCGGCGACCAGCACCTGCTGGAAGCGCCGCTCCAGCGCCGGGTCCTTCTCGATCCGCTCGCGGTACTCGTCGAGCGTGGTCGCGCCGACCATGCGCAGCTCGCCGCGGGCCAGCATCGGCTTCAGCATGTTGCCCGCGTCCATCGCCGAGTCGCCGCCGGCGCCCGCGCCGACGACCGTGTGCAGCTCGTCGATGAAGGTGATGATCTGCCCGTCCGAGTCCTTGATCTCGGCCAGGACCGTCTTCAGCCGCTCCTCGAACTCGCCGCGGTACTTGGCGCCCGCGACCATCGCGCCGAGGTCCAGCGCCACCAGCCGCTTGTTCTTCAGCGACTCCGGCACGTCCCCCTTCACGATCCGCTGGGCGAGGCCCTCGACGACGGCGGTCTTGCCGACGCCGGGCTCGCCGATGAGCACCGGATTGTTCTTGGTGCGGCGCGACAGCACCTGCACCACGCGGCGGATCTCGTGGTCCCGGCCGATGACCGGGTCCAGCTTGCCGTCCCGCGCGGCGGCGGTGAAGTCGGTGCCGAACTTCTCGAGCGCCTTGTACTGGCCCTCCGGGTCGGGGGTCGTCACCCGGCGTCCTCCCCTGATCTTCTGGAACGCGTCCAGGAGCTTCCTGGCGTCGGCTCCCTGCCGCGAGAGTACGTCGCCGGCCGCGCCGCCCTTGTCGGCCGTGCCGATCAGGAGGTGCTCCGTGGAGACGTACTCGTCGCCCAGCTCCTTCGCCCGCAGGCCGGCGTCCGCGACCACCGCGAGCAGGTCGCGGTTGGGCTGCGGGGGCGCGACCGTCGAGCCGGTCACGCTGGGCAGGCCGGCGAGCACCTTCTCGGCGCCCTGCCGCACGGCCGCCAGGTCCGCCTCGACGGCGGCCAGCAGGTCCACGATGTTCTCGTTCTCCTGGCCCGACAGCAGGGCCAGCAGCAGATGGGCCGGCGTCAGGTCCGGGTGTCCCTCGGTCACCGCGCGGCTGCTCGCCGCGTTCAGCGCCTCCCGGCTCCTGTTGGTCAGCTCGGCGTCCACGTCCTGTTTCTCCTCCCTGGCAGCCACACGATCAGGCGGCGGATACCCCTCGGATACCCACTCTGACGCGGCCAACGTCCACAAACTTGAGTCTATTCCACTCAATGCGTGGGCGCGGGGAAGAGTTCCACGGACATACGACAGCGGCGCCACCGTGTTCAGGTCACGGTGGCGCCGCTGCCGGGGGGAAGCGCCTGAGGCGATCGTCGACGTTGGGGGTATCGCCGTCAGGCACTGCGGGGGGTGGCTGAGGGGATTCCCGGAAGCTCGTGGGGGGCGAACTCCCGATGGTCCCTTTGGTCCAGGTTCACGAAAATCATTCCATAACGGATGGCGCATCGGACCGGCTGCGGCGCCCCGCGGGGCCGCCGCAGGCACCGGTACGCCCGCACGTCCTCTTCCTCGTCCCGCGTCACCACGACCGGCTCCCCGAACACGGTGACCATCAGGGAGTCACCGGAGTGGGGGATCGCGGTGACCAGGTCGACGAAGTGCCAGCCGGACCGGTAGGCCACGGCCATCTCGCGACGGAACGAGCGGTCGTCCGGCGGCGTGGTCATGCCCTCACGCCCGCCTCGGCCTTGCCGCCGGCGGGGTCCACGGTGATCCTGTCCCAGACCCAGTCGCCCTGGGCGTGGATCTCCGGGTCTGCCGAGATGCTGTCCCACACCCAGTCGGCCCGAGCGGAGGTGCCGGAGTCCTTGCCAGGACCGTCCCACACCCAGTCCGCCGGGCCGGCGGCACCGAGGATGGCGCCCGCTGAGAAGGCAACAGCAAGCGCCGAGAGAAGCAATCTCTTGCACATGATGGGCTTCGTCCTCACTTCCCAATTCGGTCCCCCGCCGAAACAAAACGATGGCCCATACCGGCACACGATGGCCAGTTCGAAGATGCATCATGTTCCTGCACGTTCAGGACCCTGGGGGGCGGAGATATGCGACACACCGGCACAACAGGGACGCATCCCCACGGGATGGAGGAGTTGTGCGACAACGGCGGGCGCCTCTACGCCGATGCCCTCCGGCTGGGCCGCATCCGGCGTTCCGAGGCCGAAACCGCACCTTGCCTGCTGGAGCTGGCCCTGCTCCAGCCGGATCCCGACGACTCGGCCTGGCTCCGCCCCGTGCCGCCGATGACAGCCCTGTCCCAGCGGCTGCACCCTCTGGAGAGGGAGATCCGTCAGCGCCGTGAGCAGGCGATCCAGCTCACGCACGCCTTCGAGCCGTTCCTCTCCATCGCGACGCACAGCCGGCCCGACACCCACGCGCTCACCGTCCTGGAGGGGGTCGAGCGGATCAACGAGGCGATCCTGCTGGCGCAGTCCAACTGCCGCTCGGAGATCCTGTCGGTGCAGCCCGGCGGCGGCCGCAGCGAGCACACGCTGACCACGGCGTTCCGGCTGGGCCAGGAGGCCCTGGAGCGCGGCATCGGGGCCCGCATCCTGTACCAGCACACCGCCCGGCACAGCCCCGGCACACTCACCTACGCCCGCCTGATGAACGACGCCCACGTGGAGTTCCGTACCGCCCAGGAACTCGTGGACCGGCTGATGATCTTCGACCGCTCCGTCGCCTTCATCCCCGCGCAGGACGACCGCAAGGTGGCCCTGGAGCTGCGCCACCCCGGCCTGGTCGACTACCTGGTCAAGGTCTTCGACCAGCAGTGGCGCAACGCCGTCCCGCTCTTCCAGGAGCAGCCCCGCGAGGCCGCCGTGGACGGCGTCCCGGAGGTCCAGCGGACCATCGCCCGGCTGCTGGTCGAGGGCCAGGTCGACGAGGCCATCGCGCGCCGCCTGGGCATGAACGTCCGGACCTGCCGCGCCCACATCGCGAAGCTGGCCGCCGCGCTGGGCAGCGGCAGCCGGGCCCAGCTGGGCTACCTGATCGCCCGCTCGGGCCTGCTGGACGACGGCGACGCGGACACCCCGGCCGACGGCTCGGCGGCCGTCCCGCCCGCGTGCGGGACCGACGCCCCGAACGGCGGCGCCACCCCGGAGGCGTAGGACCCGCGGCCCTACCCCGGGGGCGTAGGACCCCCGGCCCCGGCCCAAGTCCCACCCGGCCCCGGGGGCCGCCAGGTGACCGGCGGCCCCGCAGCAACCGGGCAGGAGCCCGCGCCGCCCAGGGAGGCGGGCCAGGGGCCCCGCGGCGCCGCAGCGACCGGGCAGAAGCCCGCCGACGACCCACGGTCCACCAGGGACCCGCAGCCTCGCAGCAACCGGGCACGAGCCCGCGCCGCCCACGCGGCGGGCCAGGGGACCCTCGGCGCCGCAGCGACCGGGCAGGAGCCCGCCGACGGCCCACGCGCCGCCAGGGACCCGCGGCCTCGCAGCGACCGGACAGGAGCCCGCGCCGACCAGGGAGGCGGGCAAGGAGTCTCGCGGCGGCGGAGGGAGCGGGCAGGGCCGGGCGCGGCGGACCCGCGCCCCGCGGCGCGCAGGCATGGGCGCACGCGGCCCAGCGGGACCCTGGCCCCCGCGCCCGTCGCGCGCGGCCAGGGGGCCCGCACGCGGGTCCCGGGCCCGTGGAGCTACGCGGTGAGTCCGCCCGCCAGCCCGTCCGCCCCCGGCGGCCGGTCCAGGCCCGCGTGGGCGATCCGGACCCCGAGCTGGGTCCGGCTGGTGGCGCCCAGCCGCTCGGACAGGCGCGCGATGTGCGCCCGGCAGGTGCGGACGCTGATGCCGAGCCGTTCGGCGATGGCGGCGTCCTGGTGCCCCTCGGCCAGCAGCGCGGCGATCGACCGCTCCCGGTGGGACACCCCCGGCACGCCGTTCTCCGGCGCGGGGACGGGCGAGCCGACCGGGACCGCCAGCCACCACAGCCGCTCGAAGACGGTGGCCAGGTAGTCCACCAGCGCCGGGTGCCGCAGCTCCAGCGCCATGGTCCGGCTGTTGTTGGCCGGCACGAAGGCCACCGTGCGGTCGAAGAGGATCAGCCGCTCCGGCACCTCGTCCAGGGTGCGGGCCTCCACGGCGTCGCCCATCAGCTCCAGGTAGCCCAGCAGCCCCTGCCCGTGCCGCGCGACGTGCGTGTACAGGTCGCGCATCCGCACCCCGCGGCGCCGCAGCTCCATGGCGCGCGGCAGGCCCTCGCTGAGCTCGTGCTCGGGGCGGATCCCGCCCGGCTGCACGGTCAGCACCTCCGAGACGCAGGCGCCGGTCGCCTCGTCGATCGCCGTCTGGATCCTCGGCAGCCCGTCCAGCACCCGCAGGGACGCCCCCGTGCCGGCCCCGGCGACCCCCTCCGCCGCACCCGTCGGCGGGAAGCGGCTCTCCAGCACCGCGTAGCGGTCGGCGGCCGACAGGGCCGAGCCCATCCTGCGGTGCGCGTCCCCCAGCTCCGCGCACAGCTCCCGCAGCAGCCGCGTCATGACCTCCTGCGGGGCCGTCGGCAGCAGCTGCCCCAGGTCGTCGGGGTCGGGGTGCAGCAGGCCCAGGTCCAGCAGGCAGGGCACCGCCTCGGCCTCGCGCCGCGGTACCCGGCCCCGGCGGACGGCACGGGAGTACACCCGGTCGCCGTCGTCGCAGAGGCGCTCGGGACCGTGCGGATGCCCCTGCGGAGCACGGACCGCGCCCGCCTCACCGGACATTCAGTTCTCCACCCCCGGTAGCGCCGCCTGTTCGCAGCGCCACTATGCGCGGCGGCGCACCCGTGCCGCAATACGCGACCGGCCCCGAGGGAACCCGGGGCCGGTCGGCGGACGGACGCCGGACCGCTCAGAGAAGGCCGGCGGCCTGGCAGGCGGCGCGGACCTTCGCCGTGCAGATCTGCTTCACCGTGTGGATGCCGTCCGCGACGACGGTCTCCTTGATGTTGTCCCGGGTCAGCTCGACCACGGGCACCAGCGCCGCCGGGATGTCCTTGTGGGTGGGGCTGTCCACCGAGTCGCGGGTGAGCGCGTCGAACTGGATGTTGTGGCCGCGGACCTTGGCCACGGCCATCTCCGCGGCGGCCTCGGCCTCGTTCGGGTACGGCTTGTAGACCGTCATGTACTGCTCACCGGTGATGATGCGCTGCACGGCCTCGATGTCGGCGTCCTGACCGGTGATCGGCGGCATCTCGGTGACGCCGGCCTCCTTCAGGGCGGCGACCACGCCGCCGGCCATGCCGTCGTTGGCGGAGAGCACGCCCTTGATCTTGGAGACGCCGAACTCCGCGATCGCGTCCTGCATGTTCTTCTTGGCCTCGTCGGGGTCCCAGCCCTTGGTGTCGTAGGACTTCAGGACCGTGAGGCCGCTCAGCTCGCCCTGGGCGCCGTCCTTGAACATCTTGGCGTTGGGGTCGGCGGGCGACCCGTTCATCATCACGTACGTGTCGCCCGGGATTGCCTGGGCCAGGGAGCGGCCCTGGACCTCGCCGACCACAGTGTTGTCGAAGGAGACGTACGCGTCGACCGGGCCCTCGGCCAGCCGGTCGTAGGCGATCACCGGGACGCCGGCCTCCTTGGCCCGCGTCACCTCCGGCGCCACCGCCTTGGCGTCCACCGGGTCCACCACGATGACGTCGACCTTGTCCTCGACCATCGAGCGCATCTGGCGGTTCTGCTCGTCCTGGTCGCCGACGGCGTTGGCGTAGCGGACCTCGCCCTTGCCGTCGGTGAGCTCCTCGACCTTGTCCTTGAAGATCGGGAAGTCGAACTGCTCGTAGCGGGAGATCACCTTCTCCGGCATCAGCAGGCCGATGGTGATGTCGTTCTCGTCGGCCAGGGCGGCGGCGTCGTCCTCCCCCGGAGAGCTTCCGCACGCGGCGAGCGACAAGGACAGCGTGACGGCGGCCACGGATATGGCATAACGACGCATTGGAGGGCCCACTTCTGCGTTCGGGTCAGGGTGTCCCACCACGACACCGGGCCGACGGGTGCGTCGTGGCCGGAAACCGCCTGAAGCGGAACCGGCCGGCGGCGCTGCCGGGACGACGTTCGGCGGCTCGTGTGAAGACAGAGCGGAATCATAGCCAGTGCGCTTTCACACGTCTCCCTGGGTCTGCCGGGGAATCAGCGCCAAGATCACACATCCCGCGCACAACCCCGGCCGCCCCTTGGAGGTCTCTTCCCACGGCCGTCCCGGCCGACGGCACGTCTCCCACGGACCCCTTGAGGAGCTCCCCTCCCGTGAAGCGCTTCTCCCCGGCTCGCGCGGCCACCGCCACCGCGGTGGTCCTGGCCACCTCCGGTGGCCTGCTCGGCGCGGCCGTCAGCACCGCCTCCGCGGCGGTCACCTGCACCTCCCCGGTGTTCAAACGGCAGTTCTTCGCCAACACGGCCTTCTCCGGCACCCCGAAGAAGACCGACTGCGACAGCGCGATCGACCAGAACTGGGGTACCGGAGCGCCGGCCTCCGGCCTGCCGTCCAACAACTTCGGCGTCCGCTGGTCCGTCACCCGCGACTTCGGCTCCGGCGGCCCCTTCACCTTCACCGCCTCCTCACGCGACGGCATCCGCGTGTACCTCGACGGCGTCCGCAAGGTCGACCTGTGGAAGAACGTCTCCTCGACGGTCTCCAGGACGGTCAACCTCACCGTCCCGGCCGGCCGGCACAGCCTGCGGATCGACTTCGTCAACTGGACCGGCTCCGCCAACGTCACGTTCGCCTACGCGCCGCGCACCTCGGCCACCGTGGACAAGGTCAAGCCCCTCACCCCGGGCGGGGCGGCGCTGACCTACAGCACCACCACCCACAAGGCGAAGCTGTCCTGGACCAGGAGCCCGGAGATGGACCTCGCCGGCTACCGCGTCTACCGCCGCGTCTCCGGCGGCTCCTACCCCGCCCAGCCGCTCGCGACCACGACCTCGGCCTCGACGTCCTGGACGGACACCCCGCCCAAGGACGGCAAGGCCTACTTCTACGAGGTCCGCGCCTACGACAAGGCCGGCAACGCCTCCACCGGCACCGCCGACAAGGGCGTCACCACCGTCGACCTCACCGGCCCCGCCGCGCCCACCGGCCTCCGCGGGGCCACCGACTTCGACGGCGCCCATCTGACGTGGAGCTCCGTCGTCGACGCGGTCCGCCACGAGGTCGTCCGTGAGGACCCGAGGACGGGCGATCAGGCGGTGGTGGCGACGGACCTCCACGGGACGGCGTACCACGACCGCGAGCACATGACCGGCGTCTACCAGGTGCGCGGCATCGACGCCGCGGGCAACCCGGGCGCCCTCTCCGACGCCGTCACCCTCGACGGCACCGACACCGTGGCGCCGGCCGCGCCCTCCGCGCTGCGCGCCTCCGCACGGCCCGGTGTCGTCCACACGACCTTCAGGGCGCCGCTCAACCCGGTCCTGGAGGAGATCGACAACGGGGCGAAGGGCCTGCTGTACCGGACCGAGGGGACCGGGGCCGCGGCGAGGACCGTGGCGGTCGACTGCGACGTGGAGGACGGCGACCCGGTCACCGGCGCCTCGCACACCGTGGACCGCGACGAGGTGGTCTTCCAGTGCGCCGACCGGACCCGCGCCGAGGACACCACGTACACCTACACGGCACGGATCGAGGACGGGTCGGGCAACGCGTCCGCCCCGTCGGCGCCGGTCACCCTGCTCAGCACCGACCGGACCGCGCCGGCCCCGCTCACCGGCCTCACGGCCACGCCCCGTGACAACGGCGTGGAGCTGCGCTGGGACACGCCGCCGGAGGACGACATCGACCGCTACCGGATCCGGCGCGGGATCACCGGCAGCGACGGCTCGACCACCTGGCAGGACGTCACCTGCACCGTGATGTACGAGACGCCGCACGCCCGGCTGTGCCCGGACCTCCCCGACGGCCAGACGGTCACCTACACGGTGCGCGCGGAGGACCACTTCGGCAACATGATCCCGCTGGACGACGCGCGCCTGCCGCGGGCGACCACCACCGAACGCGTCGTCACCCCCGGTGAGCCGGTGGTGGACAGGTCCGGACCGGTCTCCGCCGGCCCGCGGACGTCGACCACGCCCCTGGCTCCGGTCTGGTTCTGCTCGGGCGTCGACGAGTGCGCCGGGATCACCGGCTACCGGGTGAGCCGCTGGACCGGCGGCGGCTGGCAGTCCCTGGGCACCGCCCCGGGCGGGGTCCAGGGGTGGATCCGCCACGAGGACCCGTACCAGCTTCCGCACACGGTGAACTGGTACCGGGTGGTCGCGGTCCGCGCCGACGGCACGGAACTCCCGGCCGTCCACACCTCGGTGATCCGGCACGACGTGGTCTGACCCGCCACCGGGAGCGCCGTGCACGCCGAGGGGGCCGGAGGACCGTGAGGTCCTCCGGCCCCCTCGGGCCGTACGGGTGGTGGGCCGGGAGGGCCCTAGCGGTCCTGCTGACGCGTCGGCGGGCGCCACACGACCAGCGCGCTGGTGCGGGCCGCCTCCTGGTACGGGACCAGGTCCCGCCGGTAGGAGGCGTGCACCGCCGCCTCACGGGCCCGGATCGTCGCCGCCGCGCCCTCGACCGCGGACTGCAGCTCCGCGACGCGGGACTGGAGGGCGGCGACCTGGTTCTCCAGCTCGATGATCCGCTTGATCCCCGCCAGGTTGATGCCCTCGTCCTGCGACAGCTGCTGCACCTGGCGGAGCAGCTGGATGTCGCGGGCCGAGTAGCGCCGGCCGCGCCCGGCCGTGCGGTCCGGGGAGACCAGGCCGAGGCGGTCGTACTGACGCAGGGTCTGCGGGTGCAGGCCGGACAGCTGGGCCGCCACCGAGATGACGTAGACCGGGGTGTCCTCGGTCAGTTCGTACGGGTTGCGCCGACGGCCGTCCATCTCGTCATGCTCCCTTCGCGGCTTCGAACAGCTCCGCTCGCGGGTCCTCCCCCGCGGTCGCCTCGCGGTACGCCTCGAGTGCGTCCCGAGCCTTCCCCGACAGGTCCTGGGGAACACTCACCTCGACGGTGACCAGCAGGTCGCCGCGGGTGCCGTCCTTGCGGACCGCGCCCTTGCCCCGGGCGCGCATGGTGCGCCCGTTGGGCGTGCCGGGAGGCAGCTTCAGGGTGACCGGCGGCCCGCCCAGCGTGGGCACCCGCACCTCGCCGCCCAGGGCGGCCTCGGTGAAGGTCACCGGCACGGTCACCGTCAGGTTGTCGCCCTTGCGGCCGAACACCGGGTGGTCGTCGACGTGGACGACCACGTACAGGTCGCCCGCCGGGCCGCCCCGTTCGCCGGGGGCTCCCTTGCCGCGCAGCCGGATGCGCTGTCCGTCGCTCACCCCGGCGGGGATGCGGACCTGCATCGTGCGCGAGGACTTGGCCCGGCCGGAGCCCTTGCAGATGTCGCAGGGGTTCTCGGCGATCAGGCCGCGGCCCTTGCAGTCCGGGCACGGGTCGGTCAGCGAGAAGCCGCCGCCCGACCCGCGGGCCACCTGGCCGGTGCCGACACAGGTCGGGCACACCCGGGGCGTGCCGTTCTTGTCGCCCGTCCCCGAACACGCCTTGCACGCCTGGGAGCTGGACATCCGCAGCGGCACCGTCGCGCCGTCCACCGCCTCGGTGAAGCTGAGCGTCACCTCGGACTCGATGTCCTGCCCGCGCCGCGGCTGCGTGCGGGCGCCGCCCGGCGCGCCGCCGCGGTTGCCGAAGAGGCCGCCGAAGACGTCGCCGAGGCCACCCCCGCCGCCGAAGCCGCCACCGCCGCCGCCGGCCCCGCCCTGGGCGCCCCCGAAGAGGTCGCCCAGGTCGAAGTTGAACGTTCCTCCGGCGGCGCCCGGTCCGGGCCGGAAGCCACCGTTGCCGAAGAGCGTGCGGGCCTCGTCGTACTCCTTGCGCCGCTTGGGGTCGCCGAGCACGTCGTTGGCCTCGGAGATCTCCTTGAAGCGCTCCTCGGCCGCCGCGTTGCCCTTGTTGGCGTCCGGGTGGAACTCGCGGGCGAGCTTCCGGTACGCCTTCTTGATCTCGGCCTCGGTGGCGTCCTTCGGGACGCCGAGAACCTTGTAGTAGTCCTTCTCGATGAAGTCCTTGGTGCTCATCCCCGACGTCCCTCCTTCCGTCCGTCACCGGCGCGCGCGGACCGCGCGCGCCGCCTCACGTCAGCCCTCGTCCGGGCCACCGTTCTCCTTGTCGTCCCCCGCGGCGGAGTCCTCGGACTTCTTGGCGTCCTCGGTTCCGGACGTGCCGGACTCCTCGGACTGGCCCGCCTGGGCGCCCGGCTGGGGCTCGGCCACGGCCACCCGCGCGGGGCGGATGATCCGGTCGCCGATCTTGTACCCGGGCTGCAGAATGCCCACGCAGGTGGTCTCGGTGACGTCCGGCGCGTAGGAGTGCATCAGCGCCTCGTGGATCGTCGGGTCGAAGGGCTCGCCCTCCTTGCCGAACTGCTGCAGACCCATCTTGGCCGCCACCGTCTCCAGCGACTCGGCCACCGACTTGAAGCCGCCGACCAGTTCGCCGTGCTCACGGGCCCGCCCGATGTCGTCGAGCACCGGCAGGAGCTCGGTCAGGAGGTTCGCCACGGCGATCTCCCGGACCGCGATCCGGTCGCGCTCGACCCGGCGGCGGTAGTTCTGGAACTCCGCCTGGAGCCGCTGCAGGTCCGCGGTGCGCTCCTCGAGCGCCTTGCGGGCCTGGTCGAGCTGCGCCGTCAGGCCTGCGGACTGTGCCGCGTCCCCGGCCGGGGCCGCCGGCTCCTCCTTGGCGGAGGAGTCCGCGGCCTGCGGCTCGGCGTCTTCGGAACCGCTGCCGGAGGGGACGTCGGGCTTCTCGTCAAAACCCGGGGTCTCCTCCGTCACGCGGCACCGTCCTTGCGCTCGTCGTCGACGATCTCGGCGTCCACCACGTCGTCGTCGGCGGCCTTGGTGTCACCGTCGGTGGGAGCGCCACCGGCGGCCTGGGCGCCCTGGGCGTCGGCGTACATCGCCTGGCCCAGCTTCTGGGAGACGGCCGCGACCTTCTCGGTGGCGGTGCGGATCTCCGCGATGTCCTCGCCCTTGAGCTTCTCCTTCAGCTCGGCGACCGCGCCCTCGACCTCGGTCTTCACGTCACCCGGGACCTTGTCCTCGTTGTCCTTGAGGAACTTCTCGGTCTGGTAGACGAGCTGCTCGCCCTGGTTGCGGGTCTCGGCGGCCTCGCGGCGCTTGTGGTCCTCCTCCGCGTAGCGCTCGGCCTCCTCGCGCATGCGGTCGACCTCGTCCTTCGGCAGCGAGGAGCCGCCGGTGACGGTCATCTTCTGCTCCTTGCCCGTGCCCAGGTCCTTCGCGGTCACGTGCATGATGCCGTTGGCGTCGATGTCGAAGGAGACCTCGATCTGCGGGACGCCGCGCGGGGCCGGCGGGAGGCCGGTCAGCTCGAACATGCCGAGCTTCTTGTTGTACGCCGCGATCTCGCGCTCGCCCTGGTAGACCTGGATCTGCACGGACGGCTGGTTGTCCTCGGCCGTCGTGAAGATCTCGGAGCGCTTGGTCGGGATCGTGGTGTTGCGCTCGATCAGCTTGGTCATGATGCCGCCCTTGGTCTCGATGCCGAGGGACAGCGGGGTGACGTCGAGGAGCAGGACGTCCTTGACCTCGCCCTTGAGGACACCGGCCTGGAGCGAGGCGCCGATGGCGACGACCTCGTCCGGGTTGACGCCCTTGTTGGCCTCCTTGCCGCCGGTCAGCTCCTTGACGAGCTCGGCGACGGCGGGCATGCGGGTCGAGCCGCCGACGAGGACGACGTGGTCGATCTCGCTGAGCTGGATGCCGGCGTCCTTGATGACGTTGTGGAACGGCACCTTGCAGCGCTCGAGCAGGTCCGCGGTCAGCTGCTGGAACTGGGCGCGGGTGAGCTTCTCGTCCAGGTGCAGCGGGCCCTCGGCGGAGGCCGTGATGTAGGGCAGGTTGATCGAGGTCTCGGTGGACGAGGACAGCTCGATCTTGGCCTTCTCGGCGGCCTCGCGCAGACGCTGCAGGGCCATCTTGTCCTTGCCCAGGTCCACGCCGTGCGCGTTCTGGAACTGCTTGACCAGGTAGTCGACGACGCGCTGGTCCCAGTCGTCACCACCGAGGTGGTTGTCGCCGTTGGTGGCCTTCACCTCGACGACGCCGTCGCCGATCTCCAGCAGCGAGACGTCGAAGGTGCCGCCACCGAGGTCGAAGACCAGGATGGTCTGGTCGTCCTTGTCGAGGCCGTACGCCAGGGCGGCCGCGGTGGGCTCGTTGACGATGCGCAGGACGTTCAGGCCCGCGATCTCGCCGGCCTCCTTCGTCGCCTGGCGCTCGGAGTCGTTGAAGTACGCCGGGACGGTGATGACCGCGTCGGTCACCTTCTCGCCCAGGTAGGCCTCCGCGTCCCGCTTCAGCTTCTGCAGGATGAACGCGGACATCTGCTGCGGGTTGAAGTCCTTGCCGTCCAGGTTGATCTTCCAGTCGGTGCCCATGTGGCGCTTGACCGACCGGATGGTCCTGTCGACGTTGGTGACGGCCTGGCGCTTGGCGACCTCGCCGACGAGCACCTCGCCGTTCTTGGCGAAGGCGACGACGGACGGCGTGGTCCTGGCGCCCTCGGCGTTGGTGATGACGGTGGGCTCACCGCCCTCCAGAACGCTGACGACCGAGTTGGTCGTACCCAGGTCGATGCCGACCGCACGTGCCATGGTGATCTTCCTCCAGCTGACTTGAGTGGAACAGGCTCAAGTGTGCCGCATCCCCACGACCCGAAGCAACAGAGCTGAGCCGGTTCGGCTCAACTTTTTGCATGGCGCCGGCGAACGACCCCGTCCGCACCGGGATCCGGACGCCGGCATCGGGCGGGGCATCGGAGGGAAGTGCGCGGGGCCCGGTCGGGGCGGACGCCTCCCGCCCCTGCCCGGAGGGATACTGAGGTAACCCTCAGCGACGCAGATCACCGCTCCGGCGGCTGCGGGGCGGCGCAAGATATGGATAGTCTCGAACGGACTGGATAAGTTACCGCTTAGTAATACCCATGCAGTCGCCAGTCGCTCAGTCGTAGACCTCGCAGGCCCGAGGAGCCTCCCATGCAACTCGCCGCGATCATCGTGTCGCTGGTCCTGGCCGTGGTCGGTGTCGCGCTGCTCGCGCGTGCCGTCGGTCAGTTCGTCCGGTACTTCAGGCTCGGTCAGCCCGTGCCCGCGGGTACCCGGACCGACAACCCCTACCAGCGCAGCGTGACGCTGGTGAAGGAGTTCCTCGGCCACACGCGGATGAACCGCTGGGGCATCGTCGGCATCGCCCACTGGTTCGTCGCCGTCGGCTTCTTCTCGCTGGTGCCCACCCTGATCACCGCCTTCGGCCAGCTCTTCCGGGCCGACTTCGCCATCCCGTTCATCGGGCACTGGACGCCGTTCGAGATGTTCGTCGAGTTCATCGGCACGATGACCACGCTCGGCATCCTCACCCTGATCGTCATCCGCCAGCTCTCCAAGGCGACCCGCCCCGGCCGCAAGTCCCGCTTCGCCGGGTCCAACGCCGGCCAGGCCTACTTCGTCGAGACGGTCATCCTGACCATCGGCGTCGCGATCATGGTGCTGCGCGGCCTCGAGGGCGCCCTGCTGGACGTCCCGCACTACGAGCCGGCCTACTTCGCCTCGTACCCGCTGGTCCTGGCCTTCGACGGGCTGAGCGTCCCGACGCTGCAGAACCTGATCTACCTCTTCGCGATGATCAAGATCGGGACGTCCTTCATCTGGATGATCGTGGTCTCGCTGCGGACGGACATGGGTGTCGCCTGGCACCGCTTCCTGGCCTTCCCCAACATCTGGTTCAAGCGTGAGTCCGACGGCTCCACCGCGCTGGGCGCCCTGCAGCCGATGACCTCCGGCGGCAAGGCGATCGACTTCGCCGACCCCGGCGAGGACGACGTCTTCGGCGTCTCCCAGGTCGAGCAGTTCTCCTGGAAGGGCCTGCTGGACTTCTCCACCTGCACCGAGTGCGGCCGCTGCCAGTCGCAGTGCCCCGCGTGGAACACCGGCAAGCCGCTCTCCCCCAAGCTGCTGATCATGTCGCTGCGCGACAACATGCACGCCAAGGCCCCCTACCTGCTGGCCGGCGGCGGCAAGACCATGGAGGGCGAGGAGAAGGCCACCGCGGAGCAGCTCAAGGACGTCCCCGCCTCCGCCCTCGCCGAGGCCGAGCGCCCGCTGATCGGGACGCTCGAGGAGAACGGCGTCATCGACCCGGACGTCCTGTGGTCCTGCACCACCTGCGGCGCCTGCGTCGAGCAGTGCCCGGTGGACATCGAGCACGTCGACCACATCGTCGACATGCGCCGCTACCAGGTGATGATCGAGTCGGCGTTCCCGTCCGAGGCGGGCACGATGCTCAAGAACCTGGAGAAGAAGGGCAACCCCTGGGGCCTGGCCAAGAAGCAGCGGCTGGAGTGGCTCAAGGAGGTCGAGTTCGAGGTCCCGGTCGTCGGCAAGGACATCGAGGACCTCACCGAGGTCGAGTACCTCTACTGGGTCGGCTGCGCCGGCGCCCTGGAGGACCGCGCGAAGAAGACCACCAAGGCCTTCGCCGAGCTGCTGCACATCGCGGGCGTCAAGTTCGCGATCATGGGCGGCGACGAGAAGTGCACCGGTGACTCCGCCCGCCGCCTCGGCAACGAGCCCCTGTTCCAGGAGCTCGGCATGGAGAACGTCATGGCGCTGAACACGGCGTTCGGCGAGGAGATGGACGACGACGGCAAGGTGACGGACGAGTCGCGGAAGCCGAGGTCCGCGAAGAAGATCGTCGCGACCTGCCCGCACTGCCTCAACACCATCGGCAACGAGTACCCGCAGCTCGGCGGCGACTACGAGGTCATCCACCACACCCAGCTGCTCCAGCACCTCATCGACGAGGGCAAGCTGATCCCGGTCACCCCGGTCGAGGGCCTGATCACCTACCACGACCCCTGCTACCTGGGCCGCCACAACAAGATCTACACGCCGCCGCGCGAGATCATCGCCAACGTCCCGGGCCTGCGGAACGAGGAGATGCACCGCCACAAGGAGCGCGGCTTCTGCTGCGGCGCCGGTGGCGCGCGGATGTGGATGGAGGAGCGGATCGGCAAGCGCATCAACAACGAGCGCGTCGACGAGGCCCTCGCCCTCAACCCGGACATCGTCTCCACGGCCTGCCCGTTCTGCCTGGTCATGCTGACCGACTCGGTCAACGGCAAGAAGAACGACGGCAAGGCGAAGGAGTCCATCCAGGTCGTGGACGTCGCCCAGCTCCTGCTGGAGTCCGTCAAGACGCCGTCCGACCCGGCGGGCGAGGCGGAGACCGAGGACGCGCCGGAGCCGCAGCCGGTCCGGTAACGGCACCCGCACCGGTGGCCGGGGCCCGGCCGAGCATCACGCTCGGCCGGGCCCCGGCCCTTTTTCCGCCTGCCCCGGAGGGGGCGGCCGGGGGCCGGGGGGCGGTCGGCACACGAGTTCACTTCGCTCTCATTTTTCGTACAACCATCTGTACGCATCGTGGGTCTTGATCGGCGTCCGGACGATCGAGCCGGACGTCCTCTGCGCGGGACAGGCCCCTCGACGCGGCCTCCCGCCGGCCAGGGAGAACCCATATGCACCGTAGGACCCGCACCACCCTCGCGACCGTCGCCGCCGCCGCGGTGACCGGCGGGCTGCTCACCCTCGCCACCGCGACCACGGCCACCGCCGTCGACGGCACCGTGGCCTCGCAGGCCGACTTCAACAACGACGGCGTCGGCGACGTCGCGACCTCGGCGGCCGGCGCGTACGTCGGCGGCAAGAAGGAGGCGGGCCAGGTCGTCGTCGCCTACGGCGGCGGCACCGGCCTGACCACCACCAAGCGCACCGTGGTCAGCCAGGACACCTCCGGCGTTCCCGGCGGCGCGGAGGCCGGGGACGGCTTCGGCTCCGACACCGCCTACGCCGACTTCGACGGCGACGGCTACGACGACCTCGCCGTCGGCGCGCCCGGGGAGGACCTCGGCACCGACAAGGACGCCGGCATGGTCACCATCCTCTGGGGCTCCGCCTCCGGCATCACCGGCAAGGGCGCCGTCCAGGTCAACGACCCGGCCTCCTCCTCCCACGACCTGTGGGGCCGGACCCTCGCGGCCGGAGACTTCGACGGCGACGGCCGCCAGGACCTGGTCGTCGGCACCAGCAAGACCAAGCTGTACGTCTTCAAGGGCGGCATCTCCCGCTCGGGCACCTCCGGCAGCCGCCAGACCCTCCAGGCCCCCGTCTGGACCGAGGGCCCGGCGTACAACATCACCGCGGGCGACGTCGACGGCAACGGCCTCACCGACCTGGTGGTCAACGGCTACACGCCGGAGCCCGAGGCCGACAACTACTACCGCAACCGCAACTACCTGCTGCTGGGCACCGGCTCGGGCCTGGACCAGTACAGCGCGCAGGAGCTGCGTCCGGGCGTCATCACCGGCATCGGCGACATCAACAAGGACGGCTTCGGCGACATCGTCAGCGGCTTCGACCTCGACCCCGTCGAGAACGGCGTGTCCGAGCCGCACACCGCCAAGGGCGGCAAGGTCTGGATCACCTACGGCTCCGCGTACGGCGTGGGCACCGTCCAGGGCATCACCCAGGACACCTCCGGCGTCCCCGGCTCCGGCGAGACCAACGACATGTTCGGCTACGAGCTGGACCTCGGCGACGTCAACGGCGACACCTACCTCGACCTGGCGGTCGGCGTGGCCGGCGAGAACGTCGACGGCGTCACCGACACCGGCTCCGTCGTCGTCCTCTTCGGCACCGCCAACGGCATCACCGGCACCGGCGCCCAGTACATCGACCAGAACACCGCGGGCGTCCCCGGCTCCAACGAGGCCTACGACTCCTTCGGCATCGACGTGAAGCTGGACGACGTCACCGGCGACGGACGCGCCGACCTGGTCGTCGGCAGCACGGAGAACGACGGCAACGGCAGCATCGTCTACGTGCCGTCCACCAACGGCAAGATCAGCGGCACCGGCCGTTCGCTCTCGCCGTCCGCGCTCGGCGTCGCCACCACCGGCTACCCCATGGTCGGCGCCAACTTCGCCGACTGACGGGGGACCGCTCCGCATCCTCACCCCGGGGCCGGGGCGCCACCACGGCGCCCCGGCCCCGGCCCGTTTGCCGATCCTTTACCTCCCGCCCGCCACACCCGCACAACCATCCCCGCACGTCACCGGTCTGATCATCGCCGGCCACCTTCGGCCGGCCTCGGTTTCCCGGGGATGCGACGCGCCACCGCGTCCTCCCCGCGTGACATGGGGGGACCCACGTGCACCAGAAGACCCGTACCGCCCTGGCCGTGGTGACCGCGGCCACGCTGACCGGCGGGCTGCTGAGCCTCACCGCCGCGTCGGCCGTCGCCGCGGACGCGACCGTCGTCGCGAAGGCCGACTTCAACAACGACAAGAAGGGCGACGTGGCCACCTCGGCCGCCGACGCCCACGTCAACGGGTACGCCTCCGCCGGCCAGGTGATCGCCCTCTACGGCACCAGCACCGGCGTCAACGCGACCAAGCGCACCGTGATCAGCCAGGACACCGCCGGCGTCCCCGGCGCCGCCGAGGCGGAGGACGCCTTCGGCGCCGAGATGGCCTACGGCGACTTCAACGGCGACGGCTACCACGACCTGGCCGTCGGCGCGCCGGGCGAGGACGCCACCGCGGGCGAGGACGCCGGCTCGGTCACCGTCCTGTGGGGCACCTCCTCCGGCCTCACCGGCACGAGTGCGATCACCCTCAAGGACCCGGCGGCCGGCACCGAGCGGTACTGGGGCGCGACCCTGGCCGCCGGCGACTTCGACGGCGACGGCCGGACCGACCTGGCCGTCGGCGCCGCCGACAGCTCCCTGCACGTCTTCAAGGGCGGCTTCACCAAGACCGGCGGCACCGGCGGCCGCTACACCGTCGACGTGCCGCTGTACTGGGGCGCCTACAACCTCCACGCCGGCGACGTGAACAACGACCGGGCCACCGACCTGGTGGTGAACGGCGACCGCGTGCCCGAGCCCGGCGAGCCGGACCCGACCGCGGACCACTACACGCCGGAGCAGAACATCCTCGTGTTCGGCGGCGCCTCCGGCCTGACCGCCGAGGGCCACCAGCGCCTGGCCCCGGGCCTGATCACCGGTATCGGCGACATCAACGGGGACAAGTACGGCGACATCGTCAGCGGCATCGGCTGGGACGACACCCTGGACGGCGTGCCGGTCACGGGCGCCGCCAAGGGCGGCCAGGTGTGGGTCTCCTACGGCTCCGCCGACGGCATCGCCAGGACCAGCAACATCAACCAGGACACCGCGGGCGTCCCGGGAGCCTCGGAGACCGAGGACGCCTTCGGCGCCGACCTGGACCTCGGCGACGTCAACGGCGACGCCTACCTCGACCTGGTGGTCGGCGTGCCCGGCGAGGACGTGGACGGCTACGCGGACACCGGCAGCGTCGTCGTCCTCTACGGCTCCGCCGACGGCATCACCGGCACCGGCGCGCAGTCCTTCCACCAGGGCTCCGCGGGCGTGCCCGGCAACAACGAGACCTGGGACTTCCTGGGCGTCGACGTCAAGCTGGACGACGTCACCGGCGACGGCCGGGCGGACCTGATCGCCGGCTCCGACGAGAACGAGAACGGCGCGGTCCTCTACCTGCCGGCGAGCGGCGGCAAGATCACCGCCACCGGCTCCCGCTCCATCTCCCCGACCTCGGTCGGCGTCTCCACCACCGGCTACCCCAGCTTCGGCTGGACCTTCGCCGACTGACCGACGGAGCCGGACCACCACCCGGGGCCGGACCACCACCCGGGGCCGGGGCGCCACCACGGCGCCCCGGCCGATCCGTCACCCACGTGTTCGGGGGCTCAGCACAACCATCCCCTCCGTTCACCCGTCTTGATCACTGCCGGCCGCACTCGGCCGCTTCGTTCTCCGGGGACGCACCGCCCGCGCTCCCCGTGCGACCTGGGGGGATCCACGTGCACCACAGAACCCGCACCGCCCTGGCGACCGCCGCCGCGGCCGTGCTCACCGGCGGCCTGCTCACCGTGGCGACCGCCTCCACCGCGGTCGCCGCCGACGCGGCCACCGTGCTCAAGCCCGACTTCAACTGCGACAAGAAGGGCGACGTCGTCACCGGCGCCGCCTACGCCTCCGTCGGCGGCAAGGCCGAGGCGGGCCAGATCGTCGCCCTCTACGGCACGAGCACCGGCGTGTCCGCCACCAAGCGCACCGTGATCAGCCAGGACACCTCCGGCGTTCCGGGCTCCGCCGAGGCCGGCGACAACTTCGGCCTGGACACCGCCTACGGCGACTTCAACAAGGACGGCTGCGACGACCTCGCCGTCGGCGCGCCCGGCGAGGACGTCTCCGGCGACAAGGACGGCGGCTCGGTCACCATCCTGTGGGGCTCGGCCTCCGGCCTGACCGGCAGCGGATCCGTCACGGTCGCCGACCCGGCCTCCACCAAGCACGACCAGTGGGGCAGCACCCTCGCGGTCGGCGACTTCGACGGCGACGGCAAGGCCGACCTGGCGGCCACCACCACCAAGACGCTGCTCTACGTCTACAAGGGCGGCATCACCAAGGCGGGCGCCACCGGCGGCTGGTACAGCGTGGTCACCCCGCTGTTCACCGGGGAGCCCGACCCGCTGAACGAGATACCGGACTACCCGCCGTACAACCTGCACGCCGGTGACGTCACCGGCGACGGCGCCACCGACCTCGTGGTCGACGGCCTCGAGTTCGACGAGTACGACGGCTACCCGCACAACTTCCTGTTCCTCGGCGGCAAGTCCGGCCTGCAGGCGGAGAGCTACCAGGAGCTCCGCCCCGGCATCGTCACCGCGATCGGCGACGTCGACCGGGACGGCTTCGGCGACATCGTCAGCGGCGCCCAGTGGGACGAGGCCGACGAGTTCGGCGAGGCCCCCTACGGCGCCCGCGGCGGCCAGGTCTGGATCACCTACGGCACCGGGACCGGCGTCAGCGACATCACGTCCATCACCCAGGACACCTCCGGCGTGCCCGGCGCCTCGGAGACCGCGGACATGTTCGGCTACGAGCTGGATCTCGGCGACGTCGACAAGGACGGCTACCTCGACCTCGCGGTCGGCGTCCCCGGCGAGGACGTGGACGGCTACGAGGACGCCGGCAGCGTCGTCGTCCTCTACGGCTCCGCCGACGGCATCACCGGCGCCGGCGCCCAGTCCTTCCACCAGGGCTCGGCGAGCTTCCCCGGCGGCAACGAGCACGGCGACCAGCTCGGCATGGACGTGAAGCTGGACGACGTCACCGGCGACGGCCGCGCCGACCTGGTGGCGGGCTCCTGGGAGAACGCGAACGGCTCCATCGTGTACCTGCCCGTGAACACCACCACGGGCAAGATCACCGCCACCGGCTCCCGCTCGATCTCCCCGAGCGCGGTCGGCGTCTCCACCGCCGGCAACCCGGGCTTCGGCGTCAATTTCGCCGACTGACTCCGCTCACCGAGCGGGTCCGGCGGCCCGCAGGCTCACCATCCCCGGCCGGGGCGCGGCTCGCAGGCGCCCCGGCCGCGCCGTTCCCGGAACCGGAGGCAACCGTTCGGCCCCGCCGGAGGTCTTGGTCCCCGACGGATGTCCGCTCCTGCGCGGACGTCCGTCCTCCGGCCGCGGCCCCCCGGCCGCGCCGCCCCGTCCGCCGAGAACGAGGAGTGCTTTTGCGTCCCGGCAACAGAACCCGCACCACCCTGGCGGCCCGCACCACCCTGGCGGCCCTCACCTCCGTCGCCCTCACCGGCGGCCTCCTGACCCTCGCCACCGCACCCGCGACCGCCGCCGACAGCACGCGGGTGGCCACGCCCGACTTCAACGGCGACGGCAAGGGGGACACCGCCTTCGGCGGCTTCCGCACGCACGTCGGCGGGCACGCCGAGGCCGGCCAGATCGTCGTGCTGTACGGCAGCGGCACCGGTGTGGCCGCCACCAGGCGCACCGTGATCGCCCAGAACACCGCGGGCGTGCCCGGCACCCCGGAGCCCGACGACACCTTCGGCGACGACCTCGCCCACGGCGACTTCGACGGCGACGGCTACGACGACCTCGCCGTCTCCGCCCCCAAGGAGGACATCGGCGACCGGGCCGACGCCGGATCCGTCACCGTCCTCTGGGGTTCCGCCGCCGGCCTCTCCGGGCAGAACGCGGTGAACATCGACGACCCCGTCGGCGGGGACCGGTGGGGCTCCTCGCTCGCGGCCGGCGACTTCGACGGCGACGGCCGGGACGACCTGCTGGTCCTCGACCGGGACCAGTCCCTGCAGGTCTTCGAGGGCATCACGAAGGCCGGCACGCACAGCACCCGCTACGCGCTGCGCACACCGACCGGCTACTACCCCTCGGACCTGACCGCCGGCGACGTGAACGGCGACGGCGCCACCGACTTGGTCACCTCCGGAAGCCAGCTCGGCGAGGACGACGGCCTCACCAACCGCCTGTACACCGGGGGCCCGGACGGCCTGTCCTCGCTGCCGGTGCAGAAGCTGCGCCCCGGAAACATCAGCGCCATCGGCGACATCGACCGGGACGGCTACGGCGACGTCGTCTCCGGCGCCTACCACGCCACCACCAGCTCCGACGGCACCTCCTGGCCGTACACGGCGACCGGCGGCCAGGTGTGGATCGGCTACGGCTCCGCCACGGGCGTCGGCAGGATCGCCGCGGTCTCCCAGGACACCGCCGGCGTCCCCGGCGCCTCGGAGGAGGGCGACTGCTTCGGGTGGGACGTGGACCTGGGCGACGTCGACAAGGACGGCTACCTCGACCTGGCGGTCGGGACGATCCAGGAGACCGTGGGCGACGCCTACCGGGCCGGCAGCGTGGTGGTGCTCTACGGCTCCGCGAAGGGCATCACGGGCACCGGCGCCCAGGCGATCCACCAGGACACCGCCGGCGTCCCCGGCGCCAACGAGGACTACGACCAGTTCGGCCGGGACGTGAAGCTGGACGACGTCACCGGCGACGGCCGGGCGGACCTGCTGGTCGGCACCTTCGAGAACTCCAACGGAAGCGTCGTCCAGCTGCCCTCCTCGGGCTCGAGGATCACCGGCACCGGGTCGCGGTCGGTCTCCCCGACCTCCGTCGGCGTCTCCACGGCGGGCAACCCGCAGTTCGGCGAGACCTTCGCCGACTGATCGCCCTCACCCGGGGGCGGGCCGCCCGGTCGGCGGCCCGCCTCAGGGTTTCCCCTGACTCTCCCCTTACGGGATGTCACATCTCGGCAGCAAAGCGCTCCCGTGCCCCCTCGTCCCCGCACGTCCGGCCGGAACACCAGGTACGTTCGAAGACGTGGCTGGATTCAGGATCGGACGCGGCGGGCGGGACGACCGCGCCCCGCAGGGACAGCAGGCGTACGGGCAGCAGCCGTACGGACGGCCGGGACAGCCGGCCGGGCCGCCCTCGTACGGGTACCCGCCCCAGGGCGCCCAGCGGCCGCCGTACGGCGGCGGCTACGGCGCGCCCGGAGGTGACGGGCCCGAGTACTTCGACGACGGGGCCTACCCGCACCACCCGGGGCACCACCAGGGCCCGGCCCACGGGCACCCGCAGGGCCACGGACACCCGCAGGGCCACGGGCGGCCCCACCGCCCCGACCCGTACGCGGCGAACAACCCGGGTCACACCCAGGCGTTCTCCGTCCACCCCGACGCGGACCCCTACGCCGGGCAGTACGGCGAGGAGGCCCCCTCGGGCCCGATCGGCCCGCCGCTGCACTGGAAGGACCTGCTGAAGGGCATCGTCCTCTCCCCCAACCAGACCTTCCTGCGGATGCGCGACTACCGCATGTGGGGTCCGGCGCTCACCGTCGCCTTCGTCTACGGCCTGCTCGCCGTCTTCGGCTTCGACGGCGCCCGCGAGGACGCGATCGACGCCACCCTCAGTACGGCGATCCCGATCGTGCTGGCGACCGGCCTGGCGATGACGCTGAGCTCCTTCATCCTCGGCGTGGTCACCCACACCGTCGCCCGCCAGCTCGGCGGCAACGGCGCCTGGCAGCCGACGGTCGGCCTGTCCATGCTGATCATGTGCATCTCGGACGCGCCGCGTCTGCTGGTCGCCATGTTCATGGGCGGCGACGCCCCGGTGGTGCAGGTCCTCGGCTGGCTGACCTGGCTGGCCGGCGGCGCGCTCCTCACCCTGATGGTGACCCGCTCGCACGAGCTCCCCTGGCCGAAGGCGCTCGGAGCCTCCGCGATCCAGCTGATCGCGCTGCTCTCGATCGTCAAGCTGGGCACCTTCTGACGCCGCCCTCCGGCCGCGCACGCACGAGGCCCCCGACCGCGTTCCGCACGCGGCCGGGGGCCTCCTCCGTGTCTCCGGGGCCGGGTCCGGGTCCGGGTCCGCGCCTGGGCCCCGTGCCGGCGTCCGTGCCTGGGACCGTGCCCGTGCCCGGGACCGTGCCCGTGCCCGTGCCCGTCAGGAGTCGAGCACCTGCCCGGGCCGGCTGACCACCGGCTTCTCGACGCTCCACGGGAAGTTGATCCAGTCGTCCGTGCGCTTCCACACGTACTCGCACTTCACCAGCGAGTGGGACTTCTCGTAGATCACCGCGCTGCGCACCTCGGCGACCGTGTCCAGGCAGAAGTCGCGGACCAGCTTGAGCGTCTTGCCGGTGTCGGCGACGTCGTCGGTGATCAGCACCTTCTTGTCGGAGAAGTCGATCAGGTTGGGCACCGGCGCCAGCATGACCGGCATCTCCAGGGTGGTGCCCACACCGGTGTAGAACTCGACGTTCACCAGGTGGAGGTTCTTGCAGTCCAGCGCGTAGGCGAGGCCGCCCGCGACGAAGACGCCGCCGCGCGCGATGGACAGCACGATGTCCGGCCGGTACCCGTCGTCGGCGATCGTCTGCGCCAGCTCCCGTACCGCGATGCCGAAGCCCTCGTAGGTCAGGTTCTCCCGCACGTCCGTCACATCGGCCATGGTGTTCCGTGTCCTTCGCTCAGATCTGGGTGCGGTGGAAGTTGAGGAACGACCGCGACGGCGTCGGGCCCCGCTGCCCCTGGTACCGCGAGCCGTACCGCTCGCTGCCGTACGGGTACTCGGCGGGGGAGCTCAGCCGGAACATGCACAGCTGGCCGATCTTCATCCCGGGCCACAGCTTGATCGGCAGCGTGGCGAGGTTGGACAGCTCCAGCGTGACGTGGCCGGAGAAACCGGGGTCGATGAAGCCCGCGGTCGAGTGGGTGACCAGACCGAGCCGGCCCAGCGAACTCTTGCCCTCCAGCCGGGAGGCGATGTCGTCCGGCAGGCCCACCACCTCGTAGGTGGACGCCAGCACGAACTCGCCGGGGTGGAGGATGAACGGCTCGTCCTCCTCCGGTTCCACCAGCCGGGTCAGCTCCGGCTGCTCGACGGCGGGGTCGATGTGCGGGTACCGGTGGTTCTCGAAGACCCGGAAGAAGCGGTCCAGCCTGACGTCGATACTCGACGGCTGCACCATGGCGGGCTCGAACGGGTCGATCGTCACCCGGCCCTTGTCGATCTCGGCACGGATGTCCTGGTCTGAGAGAAGCACGCTGCACAGAGTACGCGGGGGCCGTCCGGCTCGCCCGGACGGCCCCCGCGGGACGCCTTGCCTGCTGTTCCGCTCGCGTGCCCGGCCGCTCGCCTGCTCGGCCGCTCGCCGCCTACTGCTGCTGCAGCACCCCGGCCACCGGCGGCACGGACACGGCCGCCGCCGCGGGCACCGACACCGACACCGGTACGGCCACCGGTACCGCACTGCGCAGCCGCGCACAGCGCGGACACCGCAGCAGCCGGCCAGGACCGAGACGCTCGGCCTGCTGCATCGGGAACGAGGCCGCGGTGAACACGTGCCCCTCGGCACAACGGACGACGGTGCGCTCCATCAAGTCGTTCAGATCCCTTCCCCAAGAGCCACGCCGGACAGGAGGACCCGACGAGGAAGCCCCACATTACGGGATCAAAGGGACGGCCCTCCACGCGGCACTCCGACCCGCACCGGACCGCCCCGGACCCCCGGACCGACCCCGCGGACCCTCGACGCGCGGCCCACCGTACGCCCCAACTCCGCTGCCCCGCATGCCGGTCCGCACACCTGTGAGACACACCGCCACCGGAACGCCGCGGGGCCCCGCGCATCAGCACGCGGAGCCCCGGATGAGGTACAGTATGGACGCCGACACCGGTACGAACCGGCGTCCAGGCGGGTGTAGTTTAATGGTAGAACATCAGCTTCCCAAGCTGAGAGCGCGAGTTCGATTCTCGTCACCCGCTCCAGAGAGAAACCCCAGGTCATCGACCTGGGGTTTGTTTGTTGTCCAGACCATTTCCAGGGCTCCGCGCCCTCCGCGTGCCCTAAGTCGAGGCCAGGCGCCTCACGGGCGTCCCTCCTGCACTGAAATCCAGCAAAGCGCCAGCTACTGGGACCGCACGTGGTGACCGATGGCAGAGTGGGCAGGTGCTTCCACCACTTGGGGCGAGCGACATCACGATGTCTGCGCGCGACGCTTTCGACGTACCGGTATTCGTCAGGCATAGCTCCCCCTTGCACCCTGCAAAAGGGCCATCACGCGAAGAGGTGGCGGGGGCATGGCGGCCTTGGCCGGCATCGAACAACGTTCCTGCAGACGGGGACTAACATCGGCGAAATGCTGCACATGGCCGATGCCGATTCACTGGGGCCGCCGCTTCGTCGGATCGCCGACGGCGAGGATACGCAAGTGAGTGACACGGAATACGCTCAGCAAGCGGCCGAAGCCCGGGGCTGAACAGAGGAGCAGCTACCTGACAGCCGTTCGACGCGGCTTTGCGGACGGGGACGAGTGCACGTGGCAGCAGCTCCTCGACCTCAGCCTTGAGCCCTCGGTCCCTTCCTTGGAGGGATATCTGGAGGCGGCAACCACAGACACGTACCTAGCAGTCGATGAGACAGCTCTCGATCTGGAGGCGCGGTGACACGCCATCACCAGGCACTGTTTTCACCACTTCCGCGTCGGCCCTATGAAGGAGTGATGTCTCCAAGCGACACGCACCTCGCACAACAGTCGAAGTGCTCACTGTGAGCGCACTTCATTCTCACGTCCGCCGCTTTTGGGCCAGCCTGAACAGGCCCGCGGCACAATCGCTGGCAATCCGAGAGTCATCGAGCTCGGCAGCCCAGCAGTTCGTCACAGCTGACGGTGATTGTGGTACCTCCCAACACGCACTGAAGCCGCGGCTACGCTGCCGCGGCACCCTGCTCACCGCTGGCCGGCATACGCAGGGTGTGGTCGCCGAAGTCGGCGACCAGATCGAGCCTCCCGCCGAGCGCCTCGACGTAGCGGGCGATGACGTCCAGGGTGGCGCTCTCGCCGTGCTCGATCTGGGACACCCTCGCGACGCTGACCCCCATTCGGGTAGCGACGTCCCGCTGGGCAAGGCCGGACTGCCGGCGCGCCTCGGCCAGTTGGTGACCGCGCGCCTCGGCCAGAAGGCGACGGGAGCCGGCCTCCACATCGGCGGGCTTCACACCGGCCTCGTACAGCTCCTGCTCCAGAACCGCCCAGTCCTGTGCAACCTTCTTGGGCATGGCCACTCCTCAGTCCTCATCGTCGCTCACGTACTCGCGGTAGAGCTGTTCCGCCAGCGGGATGTGGTCGCGATACCAGCGCTCCCAGTTTCCCGCCTTGTCTCCGCCGAGAAGCAGCAGCGCGGAGCGCGTCGGGTCGAAGGCGAAGATGATCCGGATCTCTGAACGTCCACCGGAACCGGGCCTCAGCTCCTTCAGGTGGTGCAGCTCGGAGCCCTTCAAACGGTCCACGAGCGGACGCCCCAAGGTGGGGCCGGCCTCGCGCAGTGCGGCAACCGCTTGAGCGACCTGGGAGGCCGATCCCAGGTCCTCCTTGATCAGGACCCTGAACCACTCCGCGTACTCATCAGTGACCTATTCCTTAAGTCGCGGTAAGCCGTCAAGCCCACGAGCTGACGATCCCCGTACGTAGTCGCAACCCGGCATCGATGGTCCGCCTCCTGCACAACTCCGAGCAGGCCCTTCAGGTCACCCCACCCGTCTCTCGACCAGGCGACCGGGCGTCGTGCCCTTACCGTGCCCGTACGAGCGGAGAACCACGGTCTGTAGCGGTGTTCCCCGGCACCTGCCGCGGAGGTCATACCCGTCGAAACCGCAGGAAACAGGCCCAGTACCACCCAAGCGCCGTCGCTTCCCAAGCTGAGAGCGCGAGTTCGATTCTCGTCACCCGCTCCGCCCTGGAGCCCCACGCCAAGGAGCTGTGGGTTGCTTGCCACCCGGGGCGGGTTCCGGCCGGGTGCCGGGGGGCCGAGGTGAGCCGTCCGGAACCGGTGGCGAGGAGGCTTCGAAATGTTTCGGAAAAAGCTCGGATGTCTCGGTGTCACACGCCGCGCGGTCGGGGGCCCTACGGCGGGATCCGGTTCCGATCCGGCGGCTCCGCGTGGGAAAAGGCGGGAGGAAATCCGGCCGCGCCCTTGCCCCTGCCTGGGATGACGGTTCCGCAGGCAGGAACGCCAGTGGCGTCGAGCGGCACAACGGGGGTTCGAAAGTTTCGGTCTCCGGAGAGAAATGTTTTTCTGCCGGGCGTATTGACGGCCCCCTGCGGCACCGCAATCATCCACCACTGGAACGACTGGCCCGGGACGGCCACTAGTACCCCTGCAGGCACCACAGGCACCACTGGCACCACAGATCCGCACCGCAGCACGCGCACGACCGCCCCCCACACATCACCTGGTCCGGTGAGGTTCGCACCAGCGCGTCCTGGCTCTTCCCAAGAGGAAGAGGCGGGCGACGCCGCGTGGGTCCCCGCCGGCCGAGCCGCGACGGTGAGGTCCCCCCATGCTCGAGCCGCACCACCGCCGACGACCGCCGTAGGTCCCTGACGGGCACGAACCCGCGCCGCCCGTTTCCGGTCCGGCCCCGGCCCTTCAGCCCCCGGCCCCTCGGCCCCCGGCCCCTCAGCCCTCGGCCCCTCAGCGCTCGTCCCTCGTCCCTCAGCGTCAGTTCTTCCGCTCTGCCGTTCATCCGCGACTTCCGCATTGGAGGCACAGTCATGGGCTCGTACGCCCTCCCCAGATCCGACGTCCGCCGGAGGATCCGCGGCCTGCTGCTGGCGCTGCTCGTCGGCGCCGTCGGCCTGGCCACCGCACTGGTCGGGCTGCCGACCGCCAGCGCCGCCGAGAGCACGCTCGGCGCCGCCGCCACGCAGAACGGCCGCTACTTCGGCACCGCGATCGCCTCGGGCAAGCTCAACGACTCCACGTACACGACGATCGCGAACCGCGAGTTCAACTCGGTGACGGCCGAGAACGAGATGAAGATCGACGCCACCGAACCGCAGCGTGGCCAGTTCAACTTCACCGCCGCCGACCGCGTCTACAACTGGGCGGTGCAGAACGGCAAGCGGGTCCGCGGCCACACCCTGGCCTGGCACTCCCAGCAGCCCGGCTGGATGCAGAACCTCAGCGGCAGCACGCTGCGCCAGGCGATGATCGACCACATCAACGGCGTGATGGCCCACTACAAGGGCAAGATCGCCGAGTGGGACGTGGTGAACGAGGCGTTCGAGGACGGCAACTCGGGCGCCCGCCGCGACTCCAACCTGCAGCGCACCGGCAACGACTGGATCGAGGTCGCCTTCCGCACCGCGCGTGCCGCCGAC